>CAKQDG010000088.1 GCA_934219025.1 uncultured Prevotella sp.
TCAAAGTATTGGCTAAACGTCTGTATGGCAAGCTGTTTGCTGACAAAGGATATATCTCTCAAAAACTTTTTGACTTATTCACGCTTCGCTCTGTTGCAAAAGCATCCTGTGGTTCTATGTGTCCCCAAAGAGTTGAAACGATAAGGTCTGTATCTTCAGAAAGAGGGATGACAGCGTTATAATAATATTTTACATTGGAGCGCACTGACAAGCACCACCCATCATGGAGTTGTCCCAAATCATAGCCTTTGTAAAACTCATGATTTCCTGGTATGACTACTACTTGCTTGAAATGCTCAGATGCCCAATCCCAGAAAGGATGCTTGAGAAAACTTTCATCACCCAAATATCCCATGTCACCGGCTAAGACCAAGATGTCGGCAACGGGTTGAATCGGATGGTTCTCCAAGTACAAAGTATTCTCCATAAATTCCAAATGTAAATCAGAAGCATATTGTATCTTAGCCATAACTACAGCATTGACTTCTTAAGTTGTTCTATAATCTGTTGGCTTGTCACATTGCCAAGTCCTGCCGATTTGATAAAATCAGCGTTTGGCAAATCCTGCATGATAGCAGTACAAAAGCAATCAACATCTGCTTTCAATGTGTCGGGCAATTCATATCTGCTTGTTGGAGTAAGCATCGCTGCGAGACGAAAGACATCTTTCTTGTGCTTGGCTATATGCTTGCTATCCACACTCTCGCCTTTAGCTTTTCTTTGGCTCAAATCCAAAAAGGCTTTGCTCTTCAAACAGATAAGGCTCTCGATGTTTGCAATATGCACACCATCTTCTTGCAGACTATGCTCTATCGTAAAACGATAATAGTCATTATCCATGAGTATTGCCGACAAACTTGAAAGGTCTTCGTCCACAGGAATCGGCGTGATACGAGCTTCCTCTGGGAATTTCATCAAACCAAGACTACGTGAGAAAAGTTCTACCTGATATGGAAAATCAAGTTCGGTAGGTCTCATGAAACGAAAATATTCGTGTCTTGGTTCTACATTCTCATTTACTCCCTTGTTACGCTGCTCATAATTGCCCTTCTTAACAAACTCCCAGAATTTTGCGACAAACTCAGCAGATAAAGCCTCAACTATCAAGATGATGTCTATATCCTTTGTGGCACGAGGTACTTGGGCATACAAATCCTCGTGGATTTCACATGCCGTACCACCGATAATGACATAATTGTCCTCAAAACCTTTGAAGAACTCCTTAAATGTTTCTATTCCTCTTACCATGGCATTTCATCAATTAATCGTTCCAACTCAATTTGTATCCGCTCGTCTTCATTGTCTTTTAATGAAAGATAAAGTGATAATTTATCAACTACTCCGGTAGAACTTAGCATTCGTGGATTATACTTCCACACTTGTATCTCGTTTTGACCAAACTGCTTGTCTGCTGCTACTTTCAATGCCTTAAAATCTTTCTTCGAAACAGCGCAGCATTGACTTGATTCTTCATTAAGCATAGTATAGGAAGACAAGGCATTTACCCCACTTATCATCTGACCTTCAAGAAGAGCATCCGTATAATAAAGCTGTTCTATCGGAGAGCCTAACATTGGCAAAGCCTTGTTCCAAAGTTCACGGTAGCTTAACTCAATCTGTACAGTCTTGGTCTTAGCACCGTCCAACTTTATCAAGTCTTTGGAGGTAAGCCAACGCAATGCCTTGTTTACAGTTGCATAAGAAACGTCAAACTTATCACTCAGCCCATAACCATTAGCCCCAACAATTGAGTCTAATTGCAAATGATAAAGCAATAAGCATTGGGCAAAAGGAGGAATACTTTCCTTCAAATCAGCCCCAACCTTTCTATCAGGCTTAATATCAAGCAAGAGAGATGGCAAGAACATTTGTTTGCCTGGAATAATGAAGTTGACCTTTTGTGCCACTAATCTTATCTTATTATAAGATGAGATGCACGGAGTTATTAATATGACAACAAGTTTTCCCTGTCTATGTATAATCTCTAAGAATTTCTTCATCTGCGCAGGTGGCACAGAATCGCCATCTTCTATGTAAGCAAACAAAACGTGTTGTCCCAACACATGCCCTTCATAAAAAGAGAAGTTGGAAGACACATTCAGAGGAAGTCCTTCCAACAAACCTTTATTTGCTGGTTCTAAAGCAACATCTTCGCCCAACGTCTTGCCGAAATATGCAGCTGTTTCATTTATGTAATATCGAATATTGCACATAATAACACTATTAATATTATGTGCAAAAATAGTGATTATATTCTGAATATCAACAATAGAGATAGGATAAATAAAATTTTTTAAGATATAAATTACAACCTAATCCAAGATAATATCGTACCTTTGCACCGAAGATAAGCGTTCTGTAACACAAGAGTTAGAGCGTCCTCAGGTTCAGTGCTTTGTACTTGTTCGGAGGAATCAACAATTTGAGGCTAAAAAGGAGCGGTACAACTTTATCGTTAAGACATTGAGAATAAGCACATTGCATTTGTCGCCCTTTTTCTCTGCACTTATAAAAAGGGTGATTGTACCGTTTAAAAGATAAAAGCTTAACTATCAGCAATATTCATCTGTTGCATCGGAAAGTGATTGCCGATTACGAACTATCAACAAATCTCATATTCTATAGTTAAAGCGCTCACACCGAGCGCTTTTCTTGTTTGCGGTCACTCTCGATAGAAATCGATAGTGACCGTTTTTGCGTCTATTTTCGTACCACTCTCGTACCGCGAGGGAAAAGCGAAGCTCTGAGCGTGGGCAAGGTGATGGAGGAATTTCACAATGGTGCGCTATCATTCACGACAGTTCCTTTATCAAGATGCCTGACATGGAGGAGTAACAACAGGTTTAACCAAACAAATTGAGAAAATGACCGCAAGTAAAATCGAAATTCACAAAGTATGTGAGTATTGTGGGAAGACGTTTGTCGCATGGAAATCTACGACACGCTTTTGTAGCAAGACGTGCAATTTCTGACGAGGATGACGGGGAGAGTTGGGATAAAGCAAACGTACATATCCCTCACTGATAGCAGGTTTCAAATAAAGATTAAGAAAATTGTCTCTTCCCTTTAATTCCAAAGCATCCATCATGCTCTTCACTGACAACTCCTGATTTCCGATTACAATAATCAGCCGTTTGATATTAGCATTATCCGTGCGCAACTTGTCCTGTACTTATCCCGTGTTTGTACTCTTCTTGCTGGTTACTTGTCCCACCTGCAAGGTTCGGCTGTACTTTCCATTCGTCTGTTGCGTGTATATGGAGGTAGCGGTTACGCAAATCCCATTTTTCGCCCAACAACAAGTTTCGGAAGAAATGCTCCAAATACACAGGTGTATAATCAATTCCTTTTACGGCGTTCTTGTAATTTGCACGAACCAAGGCGTTACGGAAATACCATGAATGTCGGGCAAAAAGGTTATTGTCCACCTTGAACCCAATAGAGCGTAGATAGAGAATCGTGAATACCGCAGTTGTGCGGGTATTACCTTCGCAAAAAGCGTGAATCTGCCACAGACCGGAAACAAATCGCGTGATGTGCTCCACCGTGGCGTCTGTTGATAACCCCTTATAGCTGAACTCTTTCTCTTGACTGATATCATAGTCAATGGCTCTTCTCAAATCCTCCCAGTTCAGATAGTTCACAGTATCCCCATCAAGCACCCATTCACGCTTCGTAATATTATAGTCACGCAACTTGCCAGCATGCTTAAACACACCATCAAAAACTCTACGATGTACAGAGATATAGCCACCCGTGCTGAAATCCAATGTCTGAGACGAAAGTATCTGTAATGTTGACCGAGACTTTATCCGCCTCTTGCTTTTAATCATCATCTGGCTCACACTGAGTCTTCGACTGATAATAGCTTCTTATCAGTTCGCGAGCTTCATCAATATCAATCTCGCCCTCAATATGCTTACAAGCCGTAGCCTTTAGGTAATCGGAAGTCTGCAAGCCATCCACGGCCTGCAGTCCGATTGCTGTCTGCCAAATGGACGCCTTCTCCTTTTGACTAGGCTCACCTTGACGGATGTATTCGTCGAAGTCGGTGTGATTTTGTTTGATATCACTCATACCGGATGTCGTTTTATGTGAATTTCATATTGAAGTCTCAACTCTCAACATTGGGCATAACTAAACACTTGGAAATTTGAACATTTCCATTAGCTGTTGTATCAGAGTTTCTGATCTACGCTTAATATCATCAATAGTCCACGCATCCATTTGAGCCATATCATTGTTAATTTCAAGACCATTCTTGTAACCAATAAACCGCTTACCATCTTTGCTTTGACGATCACGCTTCTCTAAGAATGACTTGTTACCCAAAGTACTATTATAGCCAGTGATTGTCAAGTTACCTATTTTATGTGTGTATTCGTTGAGATATCTTTGTGCAAGTTCCATGTCACCACCAGCAATCATATCAACCCAACTTTGTGGAATATTCGCTCCTTCTGGGAAGATATGCTCAATAGTCCATACATACACATTCTTCGGAGTACGGGCCCAAAGGTCTGTCCATGTTTCTTGTGTCATAGCAGATTCTGCAAGTTTGCAAAGCATGTATCTGGCTGCACCCACATTCTCCTTATAAATGTCACCTTGCAGACTTTTCTTGAACATTTCGTCTGTAGCACAGTTATTGGCTGTACCTAACATTTGCACTATAACCTTGATTACCGCTTTTCCTTTGGGCTTCTCATCCTCTATATGGGCAATAATGTCCATGAAAATGCGTGTAAGGTCACGAGTACTAGGATAGTCCGTAACATTACGTCTTACAAAATACTTGTTTAACAACTCTATCAACGTGTTGATGTCTGCATCAGTCAATTCAATTGTTGATTTATACTTCAATACATACATCAGAAGAAGATATGAAGGTGCACCTTGTATGTGTTCAAGGTCTTCTAAATTCTTCCTGTATGGATTTTCATTTAGTTCTTGCAGTATCAACCAAGAATAATATTGTCCGCATTCGAGAATATCTATAAGAAACGAGTTAAGGTCTTTGTTTATCAGCTTCTCAAAGATATTGAGCAAATTCGATTTTGTTGCGACTACTCCAAGTGGGTCTTTCTTCCTGTCGTTATCACTACGAAACGGATCGTTCAAAGTACGTTTGAACGCATTGTAATACTGACGGAAGAAACGCTCTTGGGTTCCATAATCATCAGAAAGATATGCCAAAAGGTGTTGCCAACGATTGAAGCAATCATCAGTTGTGAGATGATTGTATTCAGCCCTTGCCATAATGAGATTTTTCATCAAGTCGATGGCTGTAAGTGGCGTCCCCCGATTGTTAAGCGACTCAAACAACACATAGGCATCCGAATGAGAAGATACTTCCATCTTTACAAGCATTGCTTGCTTCAGCTTATCATATTTGCCCAAGAGGAATGCTACCTTATTCTCTGGTGTCATACTCTCCATCTCCTTGTCCATTAGCCAAAGAAAATGTTGATAGCAACGTGATATCTTGCGAACACCAAAGTATGGTTGCTTCGTTGATACCGATTTCTTCAAGCCAAGTTCATACATAATGAAATTGTAATCTTCCAAATTATTGTTCTGAACCTGAGGAACCAACTTCATTTCATTTGGTGACAAGCCGCTTTTCAATGACTTTCGTAATGCCGGAAGAATATCCTCATCATCTTCATCCATAAAGTCTTTATGTTCTTTCAGACGTGTGTAAATGGCAGCCAAGAAAAGGCTGATAGTAGTCAGTCTTTGTTGTCCGTCAATTACTTCCATATAGGAGTTAATCGAATCACCCAATGGAATGCATATAATGGAGCCTATAAAGTATTCAGGATTATTCTCGCTGATATCATCATAGAGAGCATCCCATTCTCTGTAGCTCCATGTGTATTCACGCTGATACTTCGGAATGGAATAGTAGAACTTTCCATCCGAAGCAAATATCTCGTATATATGGTATTTATTTACACTTTGTATCATAGTTTCTTTTTAAAGTTTAATTTCCTAGGATGGAACATTCACATAGTTACCAATGTCTTCCTTAACTATATAGCAATCGTTGAGTGCGTGTAAATCCTCTATGTGACTTATCATATTGTCATAATTTTCAAGATTTTCTATTTCCTCACGCCTTGCTTTACTCATCTCACAAAACTCTTTTTCTTGCTCGAGCCCTGCAAAACGTCGTCCACATAGATTCGCAGCAATGCCTGTCGTTGAACTTCCGCTGAAAGGGTCGAGGATCCAGTCACCATGATTGGTTGAAGCGAGAATAATGCGGACGAGCAATCGCAAAGGCTTTTGAGTGGGATGCTTACCACATGTTTTTTCCCAACGACCAATGGCAGGCATACGCCATACGTCAGTCATTTGTTTGCCGTCATTCAGTTCTTTCATCAAGTCATAGTTGAAGTTGTAGGAAGCATTGAATGAGAAACTCCGTTAACAAGTAGTACTCTATTCTTGAGACTTGAGCCAATTATCATATATGCAAAGTTGCTTTTCATTAAGAAGCGCTGTTAAAAATTCCAACTTTTTATCTGCATTTTCACATGGTGTGAGTTCTTCGCTAATAAAAATATCAGCATTAAAGCCTTGTTCAACTATCCAAGGATTCTCTTTCAAAAGATTGTTCTTTGCTTCATTCTTGTTATCTCCAAAGGCTCTACCAATAAGTTGACAATTTTCAATATCTTCACCCTCAGGGTCTTGCGTAAAGCCTTCCGTTGTATAAAAAATATATTCTGCCATAGTTAAAACTAAAATCCAATGTTTTCTTCTTTCATTTCTTCCAATTCCATCCATTGACAATTAGAGAATACGAATCTATATTTTTCAGATAACATATCCACGACCTCTTCTAATTCATCACATTGGGCTGCATATTCATTTTCTTCTTTTGAGAGTTTTATTTTCAAAACTCTCCCTTCACAAAAGTCTAAAAAGACAATGAATTTTGGTATATCTTCCATATTATATTTTTTTGTAAATTCCACGCCCTTTGAATTCTATAAAGCCTTTATCTCGCAAGAATTGAAGTTGTTGTCTTATTTTGTCTTGGATATGATTGTTATCCGGATGCTTCAACTTCAATTCTTCACAAAAAGCATACATCTGATTGAGCGTAAAAGTCTCATCTAATCGTTCAACAAGGTACAAGGTGTCCATTAACCATCCTCTGCTTTCCACGGAACGTGTCTGTAGATTGTATACTTTATTATACTGCGAAACCACATCTTCTGTTGGCACTACCTGCCCATTAAGAATAATAGGAATTTTTGCCGTAGTAGGTATTTCTCGCATTAAAATATTGCATCCTTCCCATCCTGCTCTGCGTGCATCTTCTGACAAGGCCTTTCGTTTCTCAATTACGTTAGGGGTAAAGAAGCACTTTGGGACAATAACCAAATTGTTGACTTCATATCTGTCATAATGCATGAAGAAAAAACTGGGATTATCTAAAGACGTGATACGATCTATCATCGTCCTGTAAACACCATCAGCAACAGTTGATTGGAATCTGTCACTTTCTGTTTTCTTACTCTTAAGCTCATATTGAGATTTACAATTATCGCATACATAATCCTTGACAGGTGCATTCGGTTCTGCGTGTCGAATAATCATGCAGCCACAAATAGGGCAATACATATTATGCGCGAGCCAATCTTCCGTGAGCACACGAGCTTTTTGGCTTGCACTTTTGTAACCTTCTGCCAAAGAAGTGTTGAATCGTAAGTCCATATCTGCTTATTTTAAAAGTTTTCTATCACCTGTATCCTCAAGGATTTTCATCTGCTGGATGGCTATCTGATTGAGCTTGATGAGCCGTTCGGATTGCGCCATCCCATCGTTGATGAACACGGCATTGAGATTCTCCATGTTCGAGAGACAGATAAGTTCGTTGATGCTTGCATAGTCACGAATGTTTCCTTTCTTGTCGGGATTTTGTTCACGCCATTGCCTTGCTGTCATACCGAACATTGCAATGTTCAAGACATCCGCCTCGTCGGCATACTTCATGGCTGCTTGCTCACGGGTTACCTCTGCAGGAATTAGGTTGGCTTTAATAGCATCAGTATGGATGCAATAGTTTATCTTGGACAGTTCTCGTTTGGCAGACCAAGCAAGTTGTTTCTGTTCGTCAGCTTTAAGACGTTGGAATTCACGTACAAGATACAACTTGAACTCGACAGAAACCCATGACGCAAATTCAAATGCAATATCTGAGATAGCATAAGTTCCGCCATATCGTCCAGATATAGCTTTTATACCAATGGCACGGGTTGATTCTACCCATTTTGTTGGTGACATTGTGAAAGCATTTAATCCAGCTTCTTTTCTAAACCCCTCGAATTCGATGGGGTTAAAATTAGGATTATACAGACTTTCCCATATGCCAAGAAATTCGATAGTATTGCGGTTTCTCATCCAATTTCCGATAACGCCATTAGGGTCTTCGCCATTCTTCTGTTTGGCAATGTCTGTAATGCAGATGTAATCTATTCCATCTTTATTGATCGTCTTTATAGTTCGATCTTTGACTATAATCTTTGCCATAATCCTTAGTTCTTTATTTTCCGCTAGCCCATATGATAAATGGTTTTGCTTTTGTATTCATTATGAATGTTGTTTTTTACAGACCATGTAGTATGGTACATGTTTATAAAGCATATTCTCGCTTTCTACCCAAATATCATAAGATGGGATTTTGGGGCGTTCGAATGTTCCGTTAGCATCAAATATAAAAACTACTCCTTCTTTTTGTATTTCGTTCAATGTAAACACC
>CAKQDG010000089.1 GCA_934219025.1 uncultured Prevotella sp.
AACTCTTCTTTTCTATATCCATAACATTGACATGATATTTCTGAAGAGTCTTGATAAGGTAGCTCGGAGTGCCGGAGCCAAACCTGTATGGGGCTATATCCTTTGCATTCAAGGCTTTTACCAAACTGAAGGGATTAAATACATCCTCGGAATTTTTGCTGAAATGATAGCCATCATAATATCTTTGCAGTTCGGCGAGACAATCTTCATACGACATGCCGAGAGCCTCGCCGAGAGCCTCAACATCCGGCTTCATCACTGTGGTAAGCTCCGTCATGCTGATGCCGCAGATGGCAGAGTACTGGTCGAACATGCTGATATTGTCAAGATTGTTCAGCTCACTGAAGATGCTGAGCTGCGAGAACTTTGTGATGCCCGTGATGAAAACGAACTCAAGATAAGGGTCGAGCTTCTTTATTGGACTGTAGAAGTTCTGCATAACAAGACGCAGAGGTTTGAGATTTTCCTTCTCGTGGACCACGTCAAGCAGCGGGGCATCGTATTCGTCGATGATTATCACAACCTTCTGACCGGTCTGCTTGTATGCTCGCCTCACGATACCGTCCAGACGGTCGTTGGGATGTTTTTCCCTTTCATTTCTGCCATATATATCCTCATACTGGCATAGCTGCAAATCAAGATAATCCAACAGACGGGTTTCATCAAAATGCTTTGCACCGCTCATGTCGAAATGCAACACGGGATGCTCAATCCATTCTTTCTCGTAATCACCGAGGGCAAGACCGTTGAAGAGTTTCTTCTTTCCAGCAAAATAGGAATGAAGGGTGGAGGCAAATAGCGACTTGCCGAACCGACGTGGACGGTTCAGAAATATGTATTTCATCTTCTTCTGTCTGAATTCGACGATATACTTTGTCTTGTCAACATAAAGGTAGTTGCCTTCACGAATCTTCTCGAAAGTCTGTATGCCAACCGGATAAAAGTTTACGATTTTCTCCATAGTCCATTGAATATTTCTGCAAATATAACCAATATTTTGTAATTAAATCCTCCGGTATAAATCATTTTGGCAAAATCTTTTGATATTATAAATAAAATGCCGTAAATTTGCAATAATTGGCACAAAATGCCATAAAAGTATATAACAACTGAGGGTTCAGCAAAGGATATGGTAAAAATAAAGCTCAATTATATTCTGTCGGCAATAGTCATGGCGCTCCTCCTGCTGTGTGTGTCAAGCATCTATGGGCCTGTACACTTCAACAATGAAAAGGCTGAGCGCGAAACGGCTGTAAAGGAAAGACTCATTGCCATACGCAAGGCGGAAGAGGCATACAGAAAGATGAACGGCAACTATACCGACAGCTTTGGCAAGCTCGTGGAATGTAAGTTGCTCGATGATTCCATGCGGTATGTGCCGTATGCGGGGAATGTTGAATTCGAACTGTCTGCAAGCATCAGCCGGGGACAGTCGGGCAAGATGACGCCGATAATGGAATGTGGAGCTACATACAACATGTATCTCAATGGGCTTGACACTAACCGGATTAAGGAGCTAACCGAAAGCGCTAACGCAAACGGACTGTATCCGGGACTGAAATTTGGAGACACTACAACACCTAACGACAATGCAGCAAACTGGGAATGACATAATGCAGAGAGACGAAAGACTTACGATAAGAGTGGGAGAAAATTCCATGTGCTTTGCCTTCGACAAGGACGGCAACGAAAACTTTGAGTTTGTGCCGTACAAGACGAAAAACGGCATTTCTATGGCGGCTAACTTGAGGGAGGCTATAAAAGACGAAAATCTGAACGTCGGAAAATGGCGGAAAGTGCAGGTCTTGATAGACTCGCCTGTAATCATGGTGCCGATAGACGAATACAACGAGCAGAACAAGGAACTGCAATACAACTACTCGATAACGGGACAAGAGAACAATGCCGTGCTCGCCACAATCCTGCCTATTGTAAACGCTGTGGCGCTGTATGCTCTGAACAAGGACCTGAGACTTGTGCTCACAGACAATTTTCAGGATATCAAGATTCATCCCGTGTGCGGGAATGTGTGGCAGTATCTGCAGAAAAGGAGCCAAGCCGGTGCAAACGAGAAGATGTACTGCTATTTCCACGACGGAAAGATGGAGGTGTGCAGTTTTCGCAAAAACCGCTTCCGCTTTGCAAACGCTTTTCAGGCCACACACCCAAGCGACGTTACGTATTTTCTACTTGCCGTTTGGAAACAACTCGAAATGGATGCGGAAAAAGACGACATTTATCTGCTTGGAAACTATGCGGATTATGAAGAGCTGACGGAAAATCTGAAACATTACGTGAACAACGTATACAGAATCAAGGCTTCGGCTGATTTCAACCGCCATCCGCTGACGCAAATAAAGGATATACCTTTTGATCTCGTGGCAACTTTACTGAAATAAGGATATGAGAATAATTACTGGAATATATAAAGGAAGGCGCTTTGAAGTGCCGCGCACGTTCAAAGCCCGCCCTACAACGGATTTTGCAAAAGAAAACATCTTCAATGTGCTTAACGGATACATTGACTTTGAGGGCATATCGGCACTCGACCTGTTTTCCGGAACGGGAAGCATATCCCTGGAACTCGTGTCGAGAGGCTGCCAGCAGGTTGTCAGCGTGGAGGCCGACCGCGACCACCATGCCTTCATAAAGCAATGCGTAAAGAAACTTGGCGCCGACAACTGCATAACGATAAGGGGCGACGTGTTCCGGTTTATAAAGGGATGCAAGCAGCAGTTCGACTTTATCTTTGCCGATCCGCCTTACGCTCTGCCGGAACTGCACTCCATACCGGAACGCGTGTTCAAGGCCGACATGCTGAAAAGCGACGGGGTGTTCGTGTTTGAGCATGGCAAAAAGGATGATTTTTCTGACGACCCGCATTTCGTGGAACACCGTGAATACGGGAGCGTGAATTTTTCCATTTTCAAGAATACAGGAAAGGGAAGCGACGAGTGATTGACCATGCCACAATAGAAAGGATAAAGGAGGCGGCAAACATCGTGGACGTCGTTTCGGAATTCGTCTCGCTGAAGAAAGTGGGGGCGAACTATAAGGGACTGTGTCCTTTCCACAACGAAAAGACGCCGTCGTTTTATGTTTCGCCGGCACGTGGCATCTGCCACTGCTTCTCGTGCGGCAAGTCTGCCAACCCTGTGAGCTTCATCATGGAGCACGAGCAGATGACATACCCCGAAGCGCTGCGCTGGCTCGCCAACAAATATCATATAGAAATCCATGAGCGAGAACTGAGCGAGGAGGAGAAACGCGAGCAGAACGACCGCGAAAGCATGTTTATCGTGAACAAGTGGGCTATGGATTATTTCCACAACATCCTGCTCAACGATGTTGACGGAAGAGCCGTGGGCATGCAGTATTTCCGCAGCCGCGGATTCCGCGACGACATAATAGAGAAGTTTCATCTCGGCTTTGCCCCCGCCGAAAGGAGCGCCATGGCACAGGCGGCAATAGCAAAAGGATTCAACGAGAAATACCTGCTTTCTACCGGCTTGTGCTTCAAGCGCGACAACGGCGAGCTGGTGGACAAATACTCCGGCAGGGTAATGTTTCCGTGGATTGGAGTGAACGGCAATGTGCGCGCCTTCGGCGGACGTCTGCTCGACGCCAGGACAAAGGGCGTGCAGCAAAAATACATAAACTCTTCTGACTCGGAGATTTACCACAAGGAAAAGGAGCTATACGGTATCTTCCAGGCAAAAAAGGCCATAGCAAAAGAGGACTGCGTGTATATGGTGGAGGGATACACCGATGTGATTTCCATGCACCAGTGTGGCATTGAGAATGTTGTGGCAAACTCCGGCACGGCGCTCAGCTTTCATCAGATAAGGCTGCTCCACAGATTCACAAACAATATCGTGTTGCTCTACGACGGCGATGCCGCCGGAATTCATGCTGCCATGCGCGGCATCGACATGCTCCTGGCCGAGGCAATGACGGTGAAGGTGTTGCTCTTGCCCGACGGCGACGACCCCGACAGCTTTGCTCGCAAACACACGGCAGAAGACTTCAGGGCATATATCAACGAGCACCAGAAGGATGTCATTGAATTCAAGACTGACTTCTTGCTGCGCGGCGTTACCGACCCCATAAAGCGCTCCGAAGCCATAAGCAGCATAGTGAAGAGCATATCCGTGATAGAAGACCAGATTGTGCGTGCCACATACTTGCAGGACACTGCCCACCGCATAGGAATCAACGAGGCCACGCTGATTGCCACGATGAACAAATTCATACGCAGCGGGAAGGACGCACTGGCTAAAGAGCAGGCAAGACAGCAGCAGAAACTGAACGCCGAAACGGACCAGCCTGAGCCTCTGCGCCCCGCCACACCGCAGCAACAGGCCAAAAAGGTGGAGCAGATGCTGATACAGGCCGTGATAAGGCATGGCGAGCAGATTATCTACGACAATGTGGAAACCACCGACGGACAGACCACCACGCTGAACGTGGCTCAATACATCAGTTATGACTTGAGTGCCGACAACCTCACGTTTTCTGTTCCGGCATACAACAAGATTCTGCAGGAGGCCGTGGACCACAGCTCCGACCCTGGCTTCAAGGCCGAAGAGTATTTCATGAAACATCCCGACATGGAGATAAGCAAGATTGCCACCGAAATGTCGTTCGACAAGTTCCAACTGCGCAAAGGGGCAAAGCTCCGCACCGGCGAGGACGTTCTGCGCGACCAGATAATACACATGGTGCTCGACTTCCGCATGGACTTCGTGAAAGAGAAACTGAAAACCCTAAAAGCCGAAATATCAAAGTGTAGCGGCGACAACGACAAAATGGTTTCGCTCATAAAGGAATACCAGGACACGCAAAACCTGCGGAACGCCATCGCCAAAGAACTTGGCAGCGAGATTATCATCTAAACTCAGTGATTATGATATACCTCTATTGGACAATATTCATCGCATATTCGGCCACCGTGGTCGGAACCATCATATCCGTGTTGATGGACAACCGCCAGCCGGTAAAGACCATGGCATGGGTCATGGCCGTGATGTTTTTGCCGGTAGTGGGAATAATACTCTACTTCTTTTTCGGACAGGACACAAGAAAGGAGAAACTGATAAGCCAGCACAGTCTTGACTTGCTCACAAAAAGCTCCATGCTGGAATTTGCAGTGCAGAAAGACCTTGTGATACCCGAAGAAAACAAAACTCTTGTCAAGCTTTTCGCTTCGCAAAACTGGGCTTTGCCGTTTAAAGACAACGACATCGACATCTTCACCGACGGATACTCGTTTTTCAACGCCCTGTTTCGCGAAATTGGAGCGGCAAAGCACAACATCCACCTTGACACTTACATTTTTGAAAACGACTCCCTGGGCCGCGTCATTGCCGACATCCTCATCGACAAAGCCCGCGAGGGAGTGGAAGTGAGGGTGGTATACGACGACGTGGGCTGCTGGAACGTGAACGACGACTTTTTCAAGCGCATGCGCGATGCCGGCATACAGGTCAGGGCTTTCATGCCCGTAAGGTTTCCGGCATTCACCAGCAAGGTGAACTACCGCAACCACCGCAAGCTCTGCGTAATCGACGGCAAAGTGGGCTTTATCGGCGGAATGAACATCGCCAAGCGCTATATCACGGGCAACGGAAAGCAGAAATGGCGCGACACCCACCTGTGCATCCGCGGCGGAGCAGTCTATGCCATACAGAGGGCTTTCCTCGTAGACTGGTATTTCGTGTCGGGCAAACTTATTTCCGACCGAAAATACTACCCCGAACTCTGCGGCAACAAGAAAAACAACACCATAGTGCAGATAGTTACAAGCAGTCCGGTGAGCCCCTGGCCCGACATAATGCAGGGCTATGTGCGCATACTGCTCGAAGCACGCCAGTATGTGTATATGGAAACACCATACTTCCTGCCCACCGAAACCGTGATGTCGGCAATGCGCATCGCAGCACTCGCAGGAGTAGACGTGCGCATAATGATACCGCGCAAGGGGGATGCAAAATTCGTGGAATGGGCAAGCCGCTCATACGTGTTTGAAACAATACAGGCCGGAGTGAAAGTTTATCTCTACCGAGACGGATTCAATCACTCAAAACTGCTCGTTTGCGACGACAATATCTGCACCTGCGGTTCTACAAACATCGACTTCCGAAGCTTTGAAAACAATTTCGAGGCAAACGCATTTATCTACGACAGGCAGACGGCTCTGCGATTCAAGCAAATCTTTATGGACGACATAAAGAAAAGCACTTGCGTAACGATGAGAATGATATCAAAAAAGCGCCCGTTCATAAACCGTCTGTGGGAGTCGCTCGTCAGACTCCTCTCGCCTCTGCTCTGACACGAAAAAAACCGGAAAAACGATACCCGAAACTGCTGTGGCAACACAAAAAAGTGTTCCAAATTTCCCTATCCCCAATTCTTAATTTATCTTTAGCCAAAACAGGCCAATTCAGAAAAGCAATGCTTTTCAAGGAGAGAAGCAATGCTTTGCTCCCCGAAAAGCATTGCTTCTTCGGAAACGAAGAATTCGTATATACATTATTTAACTTTTCAAGAACGCTGAAACGGAAAAACAGAAGAAGTTTAGAACACTTTTCCATGAAGCCCGCAATCTGCCCACATTATTATATATCATCACCCCATTTTCTATCCTTTTGTGACTTATACCGGTTTGCATCCGCGCACAAAAAACAAAAATGCTAAATTGTCAAAAGTTTCAGAATATTTCGCAAATAATTATGCCCGACTTAAAACAAAAACAACTATCTTTGCCACAGGAATTTAATACAAAAAACATAGATGGAAAATAGCAGATATTTCTTTGCCGTGGATTTGGGCGCCACAAGCGGACGCACAATTATCGGAACTCTTGCCGACGGCAAAATACAGCTCGACGAACTCACAAGATTCGAGAACCGTTTGATTGAAACCGGAGGACACTTCTACTGGGACATCTTTGCCCTGTACGACGAAATCATCAAAGGACTGAAACTCGTGGCAAAGCGCGATATCCCTATCGTCAGCATCGGCATCGACACCTGGGGAGTAGACTTCGTGTGCGTCGGCGAAGACAACGCCATACTGCGCAACCCGATAGCATACCGCGACCCGTTCACATTCGAGGCTATGGACGAGTATTTCGAGAAATGCATAGACAAGAAAACGGTATACAATAAGACTGGAATTCAGTTCATGAACTTCAACTCGCTGTTCCAGCTCTATGCCATGAGGCGCGAAAACAACGCTGCACTTGCAAATGCAAAGAAAATTCTCTTCGTTCCTGACGCCCTGTCGTGGATGCTCACAGGAAAGGATGTATGCGAATACACCATAGCCTCAACAAGCCAGATGCTCGACCCAAGGACAAAGGAGCTCGACAAAGAACTCATTGAAAGCGTAGGGCTGACTCGCGAAAAATTCGGAATTATGGTTAATCCCGGCACATGCATCGGCACTCTAACCAAAGAGGTGCAGGAGATGACCGGACTTGGAGCAATACCCGTAATTGCCGTGGCTGGACACGACACGGGCAGTGCCGTGGCAGCTGTTCCGGCAAAGGATGAGCGCTTTGCATACTTGAGCAGCGGAACATGGAGCTTGATGGGCATCGAAACGCGCGATGCAATAATCAACGACCTTAGCTACAAGCGCAACTTCACCAACGAGGGCGGCATAGAAGGCACTACCCGCTTCCTGAAAAACATCTGCGGCATGTGGCTATTGGAGCGCTGCCGCAAGGAATGGGGAGAGGATGCGCCAAGAGACTACTCCGTGCTACTGGCGGAAGCAATGAAAACAAAACCGTTCCAGAGCATCATCAACCCCGACGACAAGACATTTGCCAACCCCACAAACATGCAGGAGGCTATAAAGTCTTACTGCAAGGAAACGGGGCAGCACGTGCCCGAGGGATATGCCGAGATTTGCCGTTGCATATTCGAAAGCCTTGCCTTGCGCTACCGTCAGGTGTTCGGGTATCTCACGGAAATGGCGTCTTTCCCAATCAACACCCTGCACATCATCGGCGGAGGCTCGCTCAACAAATACCTTAACCAGTTTACGGCCAATGCCACCGGCGTTGAGGTTCTTGCCGGTCCTCAAGAGTGCACTGCACTCGGCAACATCATGATGCAGGCAAAATCCGCCGGCGACGTGGACGGCATCTTCGACATGCGCCACATCATCGCCGACAGCGTTATCATGACGCGCTTTGAGCCTCAAGACAAGCAGCAATGGGACGAGGCTTACGACAGGTATATGGAGATTCTAAAAATTAGGAATTAGGAAAGAGGAATTAGGAATTATTACTCTCAGCTCTCCCAGCTCTCCCAGTCCTCCCATTTCTCCCATCAAAAAATAAAAACAACAAAATAAAAACCTAAAGAAAAATGAAAACAGATCTTATCACTAAAGCCTATGAAATGGCTAAAGAGCGCTACGCCGCTCTTGGTATCGATACAGACAAGGCTATCGAAACTCTCGAGAAAACTCCTATATCTCTCCACTGCTGGCAGGCTGACGACGTTGTCGGCTTTGAGCGCAACGTGGCTGCTTCTGGCGGTATACAGACCACCGGCAACTATCCTGGAAAGGCTCGCAATATCGATGAGCTGCGCCAGGATATTGATAAGGTGAAATCCCTGCTTGCCGGAACTTTCCGCCTGAACCTTCACGAGACTTACGGAGAATTCGGCGGACAGTTTGTTGACCGCGACCAGGTTGAGGTGAAGCACTTCGAGGGCTGGATGCAGTGGG
>CAKQDG010000090.1 GCA_934219025.1 uncultured Prevotella sp.
GTGAAGCATAATGATTTGATGCATAATTCAAAGCGCGCTTCTGTATATGGCTTCTCGAAACAGGTGGATAAATATAGTCGTGTGCTTAAATTGTTTGAGGCTTTGGTTTAGTTTTTGTCAAAAACTATAAATTAGGCTCGTATGCTTCTTTGTGCATGCGAGCCTTTTTATTATAATTACATTTAAAGCGTTATTCTGTTTTGAATATCAGATATTCTTGTTTGGCATTTAATATGGAAAGTCAAGAGTCTGTGCAAGGTATTTTCCTGTTATGCTCCCTTTGCAACGTGCCACATCTTCTGGTGTGCCGGCACAGACGAGTTCACCGCCTTTGTCGCCACCGTCAGGACCGAGGTCTATAACGTGGTCGGCATATTTTATAACATCCATGTTGTGTTCTATTACGATGATGCTGTGGCCGCGTTTTATCAAGGAATCAAATGCTTCGAGCAGTTTTTTGATGTCATGGAAGTGGAGTCCGGTTGTTGGCTCATCAAAGATGAATAGGGTGGGGGCTACTTTCTCCTGTCCGATATAGTAGGCAAGTTTTACACGCTGGTTTTCTCCTCCCGATAGAGTTGAAGAGTTTTGTCCTAATTTTATATATCCCAGGCCAACACTTTCGAGTGGCTGTAGCCTTCGTGCAATGTCGCTTTGGTTGTTGGCGCTGAAAAATTCTATTGCCTCGCTGACGGTCATGTTTAATATGTCGTCGATATTTTTTCCAGCGAAGCGCACTTCCAGTATCTCGTGTTTGAAACGTTTGCCGTGGCATGCATCACATTCCAGTTCAAGATCTGCCATGAATTGCATTTCCACGGTTATAACTCCAGTTCCCTTACATTCCTCGCATCTGCCTCCCTCGGTGTTGAACGAGAAGTGTTTTGCCGTAAATCCCATTTGCTGTGCCAAAGGCTGGTCGGCAAGGAGTTGGCGGATGGCATCGTATGCCTTCACGTATGTAACGGGGTTTGACCTTGTGCTCTTTCCAATTGGATTCTGGTCTACCATTTCCACGTGTTGTATCATTTTGATGTCGCCCGAAATCGACGAGTATTCCCCGGGAATCTCTGCCACTTCATCAAGTTGGCGCTTTAGGGCAGGGTATAATATGCCTTTGACGAGGGATGATTTTCCTGATCCGCTGACGCCTGTTACTACGGTGAGCACATTAAGCGGAAATTTAACGTTTACCCCCTTCAGGTTGTTCATCCTTGCCCCTTTTATCTCAATGAAGAGATTCCATTTTCTTCTTTGCTGAGGTATCGGAATCTGTTCCTTTCCGAGCAGATATTTTATGGTGTGGCTTTCAGGAAACTGTTGTATGGAACTTTCTGTTATTTCGGATGGATTGCCTTGAAACACAACCCTTCCACCCAATCTTCCTGCATCAGGGCCAATGTCTATCAGTTGGTCGGCAGAGCGTATCACTTCTTCATCGTGTTCCACCACGACAACCGTGTTTCCGAGCGACTGCAGTTCTTTCAGAACATGAATCAGTCGGCTGGTGTCGCGACTGTGCAGACCGATGCTCGGCTCGTCGAGAATGTAGAGCGAACCAACGAGGCTGCTGCCGAGTGATGTGGTGAGGTTGATTCGCTGGCTTTCTCCTCCACTTAGCGTGTTCGACTGGCGATTTAGTGTGAGGTAGCCCAGTCCCACTTCTACAAGGAAATTCAGTCTGTTTTTAATTTCTGTGAGCAATCGCTTTCCAACTGCGGCATCATGGCTTGACAGTTGCAGCTTGTCAAACCATTCTTTCAGATTTCCTATTGGCATATCAACGAGGTCGGATATGCTCATTCCATTGATTTTCACATACTCAGCCTCTTTGCGCAGTCTTCTGCCGTGGCATAATGGGCAAGTGGTTTTTCCGCGGTATCGGCTGAGCATTACACGGTATTGTATTTTATACTGGTTCTCTTTCAGCATGCGGAAAAACTCGTCAATGCTTACCCTGTCATGCTTGTCGCGCATCTTGTCAGAAGGCAGTCCGTGCCACAGCCAGTCTTTGTGCTTTTGTGAGAGTTTGTAATATGGTTCGAATATTGGAAAATTGTCTGTGGCAGCTCTGCGTATGAATTCCTTTTTCCATTCTCCCATTTTCTCTCCGTGCCAGCATTGCACGCATCCGTCGTATACACTTAGCGACGAGTTTGGAATTACGAGCTTTTCGTCTATGCCGATAACCATGCCGAAGCCTTCACATTCCGGGCAAGCCCCGAGAGGAGAGTGGAAAGAGAACATCCCGTCGGTAGGTTCTTCGAATTTTATTCCGTCGGCCTCAAACCTTGTGGAGAAGTCGTATATGATATTAGCCGGCAACATTGATAGCCTGCATGTTCCGTCGCCTTCGTAGAAAGCAGTTTCTATCGAGTCGGTAAGTCTTGAGACGGTTTCTTTTGTATTGTCCCATGTCATGCGGTCTACAACAATCCATGCTTCTTGCATGTTGTTGCCAGATAGAGTATCGTGGTCTTGCAAAAGGTCTTCTATCCTCTTAAATTCCCCTTGTACAAAAACTCTGTTGTAGCCCTGCTGTAGAAGCATCGTGAGTTGTTGCTCCAATGTTCTTTTTTCGCTACTTAATATCGGTGCGAGGATTACAAAGCGTGTGCCGTTGGAGAAAGTCCTCACTTTCTCTATTACGTCTTCAACTGTATGTCTTTTCACTTCCTCTCCGCTGATTGGCGAGAAAGTGTGTCCGATACGTGCAAACAGAAGTCTGAGGTATTCGTAGATTTCGGTGCTGGTACCTACTGTGGAGCGAGTATTTCTGGATATAACTTTTTGTTCGATTGCAATAGCAGGTGGCAAGCCCTTTATATAGTCGCATTTTGGCTTGCTCATCCTTCCGAGAAACTGGCGCGCATATGCTGATAGACTCTCCACATATCTTCGGTGTCCTTCGGCATAAAGAGTGTCGAAGGCAAGAGATGACTTGCCGGATCCGCTTACGCCGGCAATTACTATGAATTTGTTCCTTGGAATTTCAAGTGAGATATTTTTCAGGTTATTTACCTGAGCGTTTTTTATATAAATGCAATCTTTCATTATCTTTATCCTTATATTATGCAAATGTAGCTTTTATTCCTGAAATGACAAAGGTTTTGGATAAAAACGTTTTTGTCTTGACTTGATACAAGAAATATATTTGGTTCATCCTGAATATGGAGTGATAGTATATTCAGTTTTCTGATTTAGACGAAAACCTACCCCCCCCGATGTTTTTTTCAAGCCTTCGGTTTTTTGTGTTATTTCATATATCTTTAGGAGTTAGTTGAAACCATGCAACAAGTGGGAGATGATCGCTAAATCCGCCAAGGTATTTGTAGCCCTGGTATGTGCGGAGCGGTTTTTTGTCGCCGTATCGCTCGTCTTGTTCAAGCAGAAACGGTTGGTCGTTGAGCAAGCATCCACGATAGAGCGGAAGCATACTTTTGCTTATAAGAATATGGTCGATAGACGACCATATTCCCTGGTATTTGTATGTTCCTTTTGCTCCGTTCGTTCCATTTGCTTCAGAGGATATTTCTGTCAAACCGCAATCCACAAGATATTGTATGGATTTGTCCTTTGATTCATCGTTGAAATCACCGGATATTATAATCTTTGGATTGGTGGAGATAGCTTGTATAGAGTCTATGCTTTGCATAAGACGTTTCATTACTGCCATACGATAAGGAATTGTCGCTCTTTTCCCGGAAAAACGGCTTGGAGCATGAACAACAAATATGTGGAGGGTATCGCCGCTTGTCACTTCGCCCGAAGCATATAGAATATCCCTTGTTGGCCGCATCCCTTTAAGTGGAGTTATACGAAGTGGATATGAACTGATTAGCCTAAAAGTCATCGGAGAATAGATTAATGCAACATTTATGCCACGAAGGTCAGGTGAATTTGTCATGACATACTCATAGCGCACATTGTGTAGCAATGCACGCTTTGTGAGGTAATGCATCACAGTGTCGTTTTCCACTTCGCACAAGGCTATAAGGTCGGGTGGCACGGATATGCCTTCTTCGCTTTTTTGGCTGCACGACAGAATCTCCCTGGATATGTTTTTCAGTTTTTTCCAGTATTTGTAATCGTTCCAGTGTCGTGGACTGTCGTGAGTGTATTCCGTGTCTTGCTTTAACGAGTCGTGAACGCAGTCAAAGAAATTCTCGCAGTTTAATTGTACGAATGTAAATATGCTAAGTATCAAAGAGGTAAGCATGTTTGGATAAACTATTTGTTTGCTGAAAAATTACTGCGTATTTTTGTCAGATATGCTTTCATCCCATTTGCGTCCTTGCTCTTTATTATGTTGAGAAGTTCTTCCATTTCTTTTTCAATCTTTTCAATTTGCTCAGGTGTATGCGGGTTGAACAATATTTCCTGCAGCAAATAGTCGTCTTCGTTTAAAACGCCTCGGGCAATTTTCATGTGTCGTTTGAAAGTGGTGCCTGGTGCATCCTGATGTTTCATTACGGCAGCAAAGACGAACGTGCTTACGAATGGAATACTGAGAGAGTAGGCCACAGTTTTGTCGTGTTCCTCAAACGAATATTCGTAGATGTTTAATCCGATACTGCTGTATAAATCCTTGAAGAACACTCTGCCCATATAGTCGCCCTCATTGATTATTATGGCATTCTCTTCGGAGAGTTGGTTGAGATTGGCAAACGTTGGACCAAACATTGGATGGGTAGACACATACCGATGGCCACATCCTTCATAAAACTCTTTCAGTCCTGTCTTTACAGATGATATGTCGCTTATGATGCAGTCTTTGGGGATGAATGGCATAATCTCGTTGAATGCCGCAACTGTGAATTTCACAGTTACTGCATTTATCACCAGTTCCGGCTTGAACTCCTTTATCTCTTCAAGTGAAGTAAAACGCAGGGTGTTGTATGTGAAACGCAGTCTCTTTGGGTCTTTCTCGTAGACTGCTGTCTCGTGGTTGAAGCTCAGCAAGTCGAGAAAAAAGCTTCCCATCTTGCCGGCTCCCAAAACAAGTATTCTCATAGTGTTCGTCTTTCCTTTTAATTCTTGTCTTCTTATTTTAATCTTTCAATTTTTGATTTTTTGAATTTTTCAATTTTTATTGATGATTTCCATTTGTTGTCTGACAGATTCTTCGTGTATGGCTTCAAAGATGTCTTTTATGAAAGCAGAGTCCATACCGCACAACGAACCTTGAGCGCCCCGCTTGTCAAGAATTTCATTGTATCGCGAAGTCTGTAGCACAGTCATATTGTGTTCTTTCTTGTACTGACCGATTTCGCGGCATACTCGCATTCTTTTTGAAAGAAGTTCCATGAGATTGTTGTCGAGTTCATCGATTTGCTTTCTCAGTTCGTGTATACCCTCAGTCGTAACAGATTCGTCGCGTATAACCAAAAGACTTAGAATATAGTCGAGCACCTCAGGGGTAACCTGTTGCTTTGCATCGCTCCACGCCTTGTCTGGGTCGCAATGGCTTTCCACAATAAGTCCGTCGAATCCGAGATCCATTGCCTGCTGGCAGAGAGGGGCTATAAGTTCGCGGCGTCCGCCGATATGACTTGGATCGCATATTATTGGTAAATCAGGGATACGTCTGCGCAGTTCGATGGGAATCTGCCACATTGGAAGGTTACGGTAAATCTTCTTGTCAAAGCTTGAGAATCCTCGATGTATTGCCGCTATGCGTTTAATGCCAGCTTGGTTGATGCGCTCCATAGCTCCAATCCACAATTCAAGGTCGGGATTTACAGGGTTCTTAATGAGAACGGGTATGTCCACGCCTTTCAAACTGTCGGCAAGAGCCTGCATCGCAAACGGGTTTGCTGTTGTTCTGGCTCCAATCCACAAAATATCCATATCATATTTTAGAGCCTGTTCCACATGTTCAGGTGTTGCCACCTCGGTAGTGATGAGCATTCCCGTTTCTTCTTTTACACGCTTCATCCATGGCAAGGCCGCTTCGCCTTGTCCCTCAAAGCCTCCTGGCTTTGTGCGTGGTTTCCACACTCCTGCACGAAATATGTGGCAGCCTTTAAATGCCAGTTGGCGTGCAGTCGTCATCACTTGTTCTTCTGTTTCGGCAGAGCATGGTCCTGCTATTACAAAGGGTCGCTCATTATCGCAAGGTAGTCCTAATGGTGTCAATTCTAATTCCATAATATATTTTTTTTTAACGTTAAATGTTTAGTTTTGAAATTCTCCGTACAGCTTCTTCAAGTTTGTCTTCTTTTGCGCAAAGAGAGATGCGTATATATCTTTCGCCGTTTGTACCGAAGATGTGGCCAGGTGTAATGAAAACATTAGCTTCGTTCAGAACCCTTTCGGTCAATTCTTCAGCATTTGTATATTCGTCGGGGATTTTTCCCCAGAGGAACATTCCAACCTGTTTTGAGTCGTATTGGCAATGAAGTAGCGACATTATATTTTCGGCATATTTCCTTCGTTTGCTGTAAGTATCGAAATTTGCCGTTCTGTGCCATTCCTCATCGTTGTTGTAGGCAGCGGCAGCAGCAAGTTGTATGCCTCGGAATGTTCCGGAGTCGATATTGCTTTTCACTTTCAGTATCCATTGTATGAAAGTCTTGTTTGTGGCGCACATACCAACTCTCCATCCGGGCATATTGTGGCTTTTGCTCATTGAATTTAGCTCGATGCAGCAGTCTTTTGCACCTTCGACTTGGAGAAGAGATATAGGCTTTTTGTTTAAGATAAAAGAATACGGATTGTCGTTTACCACAACGATGCCGTGTTTTTTTGCAAAGTCTACAAGTTTTCTGTATGTTTCCAGTTGGGCATTTGCTCCAGTTGGCATATTGGGATAATTAGTCCACATTAGTTTCACTCTACTCAAGTCCATTCGCTCTAAGGAATCGAAGTCCGGTTGCCAGTCGTTGTCGGCCGAAAGATCGTAGTTTACAACTTTTGCACCGAGAATCTTGCTGAGTGATGTATAGGTGGGATATCCTGGATTTGGAACAAGCACTTCTTCTCCAGGGTTTACAAAAGCGAGTGTAATGTGCAGAATACCTTCTTTGCTCCCTATTAAAGGTTGTATTTCGTTCTCCGGGTTCAATTCCACTCCAAACCATCTTTTATAGAAACCAGCCATTGCATTGCGCAGTTCCGGGGTTCCGCATGTCGGCTGGTAGCCGTGGGCAGATTCCTGTCGTGCCACTTCGCAAAGCGTGTCAATCGTTTGTCTTGATGGCGGCATGTCAGGGCTGCCGATAGCAAGACTTATTACATTCTTGCCTTCTGCATTCATTTTTGCCACTTCCTTCAGTTTCCGGCTGAAGTAGTATTCGTTTACCAGCGAAAGTCTGTTGGCTGGCTTTATTATTGTCGTGTTGTCAATTCTTGTCATCGTTGTACTCTCCTAAATTTATGAATTCGCTCGTAAGAGGCTTTACAGCCTCGATACTTTGTTTGTATTGTGTGTAGTCGCTGAATGACAAATCTATGTAAAATCTGTATTCCCATTCTCTTCCAATTATGGGGAGCGACTGTATCTTTGTAAGGTTTATCCCGTAGAACGAGAAAATGCTCAATACTTTTGCAAGACTTCCACATTCGTGGCTTATGGTAAAAGCAAGGCTCGCTTTGTCTGTCGGATTTAAACTCTTCAGTTCGTTTGCTTTATTTTTCGGGGTGATAATCAAAAAGCGAGTGTAGTTGTGTTTGTTGTCCTCTATATGCTCTTCCAATATTTTCATGCCGAATTTTCTTGCGGCTTCAGCATTGCATATTGCGGCTTGTCCATGAAGCTTGTTCTTGGCAATGTTCATCGCAGCTCCAGCTGTATCGTCAGCTTCAACAGATTTTAGAACAGGATGCCTCTCCAGATATTTCCGGCATTGCATTAAGGCAACGGGGTGGGAGTGCACTTCGTGAATCGTTTCCCAGGTGTCATCGGGCAAACAGCATATGCTGTGGGATATATGTAGTTTTTTTTCGCCCACGACTTCAAGTCCGCTTTGGCATAACAGTTCGTAGTTGTGCAACAGAGAGCCGGCAATAGTATTTTCAATGGCCACAATACCAATTGTGTCGTCTGTGTCTTTAACCTTGTCAAACACTTGCTCAAACGTGTTGCAATAGAGAAGACTCAGGTTTTCTCCGTTGAAATATCTTTTTGCTGCCATTTCATGAAAGCATCCTTCAAATCCTTGTATCGCTATTCTTTTCATCTTATGTTTATGTACTGTTAATAAAAATCCCCACTTCATAAATTAATATGAGGCGGGGATGCTTTACTATAATCTTTTCTTTAAGATTCTTTTCTTTAAGTTGAACTATACACGCAACTTCCCGCCTTGCAAAACCATGCAAAGAAGTAATAGAAAAATCCAAAAGCTGCAAATAATACGTTCATATTCGTTCTCGTTTTTTATTTTATGTCTGCAAAAGTATAATAATAATTTGTTCTGTGCAAACAATTTGAAGAAAAAAGTGAAAAATAAGTTTCATATTGATGAATGTTGCCTAATGCTTACCTGGAATAATATACTGTAATTTAAATAAAAATATTCTGTCACGTGTCAATCTTTTATGGATGATTTTGCTATTTATCCAATTTTCCTTATAGAATATGATTAAATTTATGTATCTTTGCACTCAATTTTGACAGTCAAATTTTTATTCAAATAAAATATTTATGTATTTTATCCTATTTATTACCGTTATCTTGACGGCAGTTGTATTGGTCGTTG
>CAKQDG010000091.1 GCA_934219025.1 uncultured Prevotella sp.
TCCACCTGTACGGTGGCTCCAATCAGAGCCTCTTTCGACTTCCCGTCGGTAACCCGTCCCACTATATCGGCAGCCACGCCGTTTATAGCAGGAGCTGCAATCAAAGCAGCAGTCATTACAATCTTGTTTACCTTCTTTAAAACCATATCTTCGTTTAAATCTTTTTTCCGCTGCAAAGGTATGGACTGCATGTTACACTGCGTTTTCACTCCTGTTATGAAGGTCTTACTTATGTGTTTCATTAGTATTTCAAGCGGGCTGATTTCCACTACTTTTTTTGATTTTCTCAAAAAATTAAATATCTTTGCATCAGCTATAAAAGCTAACCTATATTATATACGGGGGTAATAAAATCTCTACCGATAAATCAGCAGAATATATCACTTAACACATTGAAAATATGAAACACATTACATTCAATTCTCATTTTCAGCTGCGAAGAAGAATTGCGGCGTTTCTCCTTGCCTCACTTCCAATTGCCACCTTTGCCCAGGACATCGAAGGTTCATGGAAAGGAGTGCTCGATGTGGGAGGTGCTCAGCTCAATCTGGTGTTTCACCTTAATGCCGACAAGACCGTAACGATGGACAGCCCCGACCAGGGGGCGATGGGCATCCCGACTGCGGTTAAGTATTTTGCTGCTGACTCACTCTGTATAGAGATGGAGGCAATGAATGTTGTATATTCAGGTAAACTCGTTGGCGACGAGATAAAGGGAACGTTCTCGCAGATGGGTTATTCCTTCCCTCTGAATCTGAAAAAAGGGGAAGTGAAGATCAACCGGCCGCAGACTCCGCTGCCGCCGTTCCCATACCAAACAAAGGAGGTGTCGTTTGAAAATAAAGGCATTGACCCGCAGACAGGCAAACCTTCGGCTGCAGGGGGAGCCAAGCTTGCCGGTACGCTCACTTTGCCCGAAGGCTTCAAGAAAGGTATGCCGGTGGTGATCATGGTGACTGGCAGCGGACAGCAGAACCGCGACGAGGAACTGATGGGGCACAAGCCGTTTCTCGTCATTGCCGATTGGCTCGCCCGCCATGGCATTGCCTCCTTGCGCTACGACGACCGTGAAGTTGGGAAGTCTACCGGCGATGCTGCAAAGGCTACCACATACGACAATATGCTCGACGCCCTTGCCGGAATTGATTTTCTGAAAACGACAAAGGAGTTCGGCAAGATTGGTGTCTTGGGGCATAGCGAAGGCGGAACAATAGGATATATGCTCGCAGCAAGAGGAAAGGCAGACTTCGTGGTGTCGCTCGCCGGACCAGCATTGCGCGGCGACAGCATATTGCTGATGCAAAACCGCGATATATTGAAGAAGGCAGGACTCGACGATGAAAACATCAACAATTATGCCGAAGCTCTGCGACGCATCTTTCAATACAAGGTATCGGGAAACAAACTTCGCTTTGCCTCAAAGCCAGAAGCTCTGTTGCCGATGCTGACTTCTGATATAAATCTGCCGGAGCAGTTGCGCCAAAACTTGCTTGAAACGATTAAACAACTTGACGGCGAGTGGCTGAATTACTTCATCTCTTACGATCCGGCGGCAGACTTGCGCCAGACAAAATGCCCCGTGATGCTCCTTGGCGGAGACTGCGACACACAGGTGAGGGCAAAGGAAAATATATCAGCGGCAAAGTCGCTGTTGCCTAAAAATGCAAAGAATTTGTTCAAGGAATATCCCAATGTCAATCATATCTTCCAGCCGTCGACAAACGGTATGCCGTTGGAGTATGGCAGGATAGAAACCACTATCCAGGAAGATGTTTTGAAGGATATTGCCACTTGGATTCAGAGTGTGGCAAAATAATAAGCTTCTCCTCCCTAACCCCAGGGAGGAGAAGCTTTCTCAAAAAGTGAAATGATTACTTTTTATAAATATGGTAACTTTCAGATGCTGTTTTTCCATCTTCATAATATGAAGTCATTATATAAACACCTTTATGCGTTGGGACAGACACGAGTCTTTGTCCGTCGATGGAATACCACACAATCTTAACGGGCTTGCTCTCCTTGCCTGTTATATCTTCAATATTTGATGCAGGAGCTTTTGTATGTTTGAATACCCATGCAAGGCGTTCGTCTGTATAACTGTTCTTGCAAACATCCTCATGCGTCCATCCGTCTTCAATGTCAAACTTGTATTCTGCCTCGTTGCTGTCCATCTCTTTCAGAAAATTCTCCACATTAGATATCTTCATCAGTTTGTCAGCCGTGCCCATAACGGTATAGAGCGGTGTTTTTGAAACAGCTTCGGCATTAAGCCCCGTAGGATTTCCGGCAACAGGCATGGCGGCGGCAAAAAGTTCCGGATGATTGGAAAGCATGTTCCATGTGCCGGTTCCCCCCATAGAACCGCCAAAGATATACACTTTAGAGGCATCCGCCACACCACGGTCTATGTAAGTTTGTAGAAGATTTACAATGGCATCCTGCATCGTGCCAAGCCAAGACAGATTTTGAGGGCACTGCGGAACAAGCATTATAGCTTTGCGGCTGTTGGTGTATAGCCAGTTGCTGATGGAATTTATCCCGGGTTCCTGCATTTGGGTTTCGTTGTCGTCCCCTTTGCTGGAGCCGCCATGCAGATAGATTACGAGCGATGCCTTGTCTCCAGTGCCCGGAATGTCAGCCTTTCTGTATTGCAGATTTATTGCCCCGTCAGAAAATGTTTCCTTTGAGAATGTTATGTCCTGGGCAAAGGTTCTGCCGCACGATATTGTCTCCATAATGATGAGGAGAAAAACAAAAAATTGATGTTTCATAAATTTGGCTTTTTTATATAGGACTCAGAAAAAGGCAGAATGTTTAAACCTGATTTGATAAAACTTATGTTTTTTATACCATTCCGCATATATTCCATTCAACCAAAAGCAGAATTCCCCAGCCCACCGCAACAAAAGCAAGTAAGACTGAGAAATTCTTGTTTGGCCTTTTCAACCGGTTTTATTCTTAATTCCATTCTCCTCCAAAAGGGGAGGCATGAGAGAAATGGAAAGGCTGCAACGCCGTTATCTCTTTATGAGCTTGGCCTCTCCAGCAGGCAGCTTCACGATATACATGCCAGCCGGCAAGTGGCTCACGTCAATCTTTCCGCCCTCGGTCAGCTCGTAGCAACCCACTTCCGTTCCGGCGGCAGAAATTATTGAAGCGGTGGCGTTGCCGCTGATGCCCGACACTTTTATCCATTCAGAGGCAGGGTTAGGATATACGCTGACCGCAGGAGCCTGCACAGTGTTCACTCCCGATGTGCCCACACCGATGCGCATGTTCAGCGGTTGGCGGTAGGTGTCGGTAACGAATGTGTTGAAAGTCATCATGCTATAGCCCGGGGTCTGCTTGGCAAAGAACTGCATCTCGTAGATGCCCTCCTCGGGGAACGTTACAGGCACTTCTACCGTTGTGCTCTCGCCTGCCTTCAAACTCTGGTTCTCAAATGTCTTTTCTATATACTTGCCGTTCTCCTTGCAGTAGAACGTGACGGTGTAGGTACCAGAGAAGTCGTTGGCGCCGATGTTCGTCAGCGGCACGCTCACGGTCTGCTCCGTTCCCTTCGCCACATAGTCATAGCCGGAATACGTGTTGAGCGTGGTGGAGAGTTTCGGCACATACTGCCAGTCAGACTCGTTGGACACTATCTTGATTTTGGATTTCTCACACGGGTTCAAGATGCCGCGCTCGCCGCCGGGGATAGTGTAGCGCATGTAAATCTCGTATTCGCCCTGAAGAGGGTAGAGGCTGTTGGGGAGCATTATGTAGTCTCTTTGTTCTGACGGCACAGCAACGTTGCCATACGAGCAAAGGCGGATTTCATCGCCACCACCAACAGGTCGGGCATAAACGCTCATCGTTACAATGCCGTCCACCTTGTTTACAGACAAGTTGCAGGCCGTGTTATATATGAAAATCTTATTTCCCCAATAATAATATGATGCCGGATCCACTATTTTCAAATCCCTGGAATAGTCAAGAATAGGATAATCCACCTGCGGCCCCACTTTAATGGTTATATCCTTGTCGAGCGAAAACTTTTTTGTGCTTGTATTTTCTATCGAAATTTTGTATTCACCCTCAGGCATTGCGAATCCCTTTCCGTCTGTTGCCAATATGCCAAACACTTTTGTCTGTGTCAAACCTTGGTATTCTCCATCGTAGTAACATGAGCTATTGTAAATATTGCGATAACCGCTTCCGTAGCTCTGCTCGTATACATCTCCTGTTTCCGTGTTGGTAAATACAAGTTGAAAGCATACTTTAGAACGCTCAGTTCCCTCGCTTTCATCCTTTGTCGTTATTTTGAAGTAAATGGGAGTCTTGCCGACAAGTTCCGTTACCGGTTCGATGTCGACAATCCTTGCCGACTTGTTTTCATCTTTCTGGTAAATCGAGTTATATGAGAGTGCTTCCCCATTCTTTGTTACTGTGGCCTTGCCGTAATCATGAACCGGCAGGATTTTCCATTCGTCGGTTTCGCTCTCGCGCCAAAGGGTGTTCACTTCATATTCCCCGTCGGGAACCTCGGTCCATTTTATGAGGCTATAAGTTTCTCCAAATCCAGGATATCCGCCAAAATCACCATTGCTATCGTCAGATAGGGATGTGATTATTTTTCCGCTCTTACTTAAGCCTACCCCCGTATAAATTTTCTTCTTAGTCTCATAGAAGTTTGACGTAATGCATTTGTATCCCACTCTGAAATAGTCCCAATGGTTATCTCCACAAGCATAATTGTAGCCTATCAGTTTGGGCTGTTCGATGTATGGTTCGTCGGTAGCAGTTCGCGGACGTATGCCCGTCAGCATGTGCTGGCCATAGTAATAGCCACGATATTCGTCGGGCGCCTTGCAGAAAGTAACGTCGTAGTATCCGTCGTCTTCGCCGTTCCATCCCCAGTTGATGTGCACGTTGTTCTCCTCGTCGATGCCGTCCACGATGTAGGCGTGCGATGATGATCCGCTTGAGCCGGCATAAAGGATCGGGCGGCCGGCAGTAAGTTCGTCCTGTATTATCTTCATCCACGCCTTGGTTGGTGTGTAATCGCGATAGTGCATGTCGCAGATATAATTGTAGTAGCGGTCGAACCCAACGAACGGCACGGCGGCACTCGTCTTTTTCGACGTATAGTTTATGCCCACGCTGATATCATATTTCGCCTTGCACGACACGCCGGCCTCAAACATCAGTTTTGCCACGGCATCAGCCTGTTCGTCGGTGTATTTTCCTTTCTCATACACGTCGAGCATATTTGCCCAGTCGTATTTTATCTTGGTATAATCAACCGAGAGCTCCTTTCCGCCGGCACCCTCGTTCACGTATTCCAGTTTGTCGTATCCCGTGTTGTCCGACTTGTAGTAGTTCAGAATCTGTGCCATTGCCACCGCCGTACATCCGGCCACCATAGGTTCGCCGTTGTATTTAGGGCAGCGGCGGTTGAACGGTTCGTCCTGTCCCCACTTGGTAGAGATGAGCGGCGACACCGGCGCCACGGTAGGCTCGGGATATGTGTTGGCCCTTGCCGCTACTGCAGATATCGACGTTTTCCCCAGTACCTTTTCTTCGCCTGCACTTTTCTGTGCCATCAAAGCCAGGCGGTATTGCTCCATCCACTCCTTCATGGCGTCGGGCATGTTGTCGAACGACAGCGTGCCGTCTACGGAGTAGCCAATCACAGTTGGCTCGCAGCCGGCTTGCGCCATCAGCACAAAACCGCCCTCCGTGGCGTTATAGACCAGGAAATCCGCCTGAGCCACCTTTCTGCTCCGCATGATGCTTCCGCCTTTCGCAACAGCCGGTGTTATAACTCCATCCACAAGTGCGGATGTTCCTTTCTTCTTTGCCAGATAGCGTTGCGCCAGCAACTTGGCATCCACTGCTTCTGCGGCGTAAATTCCGGTGCAGAGAGTAGACAAAAGCATTAAAAGTAGAAACTTCTTCATTCTTTCCGTGTATTTGTTTTTATGAAAATATTTCTACAAATTTAAGGAAAAGGCTTTTGTGCCTAAAATATAAACTCGGAAATCGTATTGTCGCAAAGAGAAAACTACAGAAAATAATAGGTAGGCTACAATTGGATTTAGCAGAATTTCCATTTTGTAAATTTTGGCAGCAACAAAATTTGCATTATCTTTGTAATAACGGAAAAAGACAAAGGAAAGAATTATGTTTGAAAAGCAACTCACGTTTGACGACCTCGACATCACCGACAGCGAACTCTATGTGCAGATGGGCTACGGCAACAGCGTGCCCACTGACGACATAAAGCATGAAATCTGCATGATGAAGCAGACTGTGGCTCAAATTCTAAGGCCGCGCTTCTGTTTCGTCGTTGCCAATGGCGGAACGGTGGACAAAGAGGGGAACACGCTCTGCTTGGAAGACACAACTTTCAACGTGGGCAGAATCATAACTCGTCAAATCCTTGGTGCCGAGGCGTTTGCCTTTTTTGTGGCTACGGCGGGCACCGCCTTTGAACAACTGCAGCGGCGGCTGGAGGAGGAGGGCGACATGCTGCGCGTGTTTATCGCCGACGCCCTGGGGAGTGTGATTGCCGAAAAAACTGCCGACATTATGGAGCGCTGGCTGCAGGTGTATATCAACGCCCGCGGATGGCGACACACCAACAGGTTCAGCCCCGGCTACTGCGGATGGCACGTCAGGGAGCAGCAGATGCTCTTCCGCCTGTTTCCGGTGGAGGAGCCGTGCGGCGTGCGGCTAACAGATTCGTCGCTGATGGTGCCTATCAAGAGCGTGAGCGGAGTGATAGGGCTGGGCCCCAACGTGAGGAAGTTGGAATACACCTGCGGACTCTGCGACTACAAGAAATGCTACAAGAGGCGCAGGCCTAAAGCTTAGTCTGCTTTTGTTCATAAATGCTTAGGCGGAATAATCTACAAATTGACAAGCAACAAGATTTCGGGGAGGGAAAGAATGTTTTTTGCCCGTGCACTTTGTTTATTGCCGCATTATCTTTATCTTTGCCCCATATTTCTCACACAAACGCAATGCTCTCTATTATTGAGAAATAAAATGGGTAAAGAAAAAAATAGAGAGCTTATATATTCTGCATATATTTCACTGCTGAAAAGTTTTTCAGCAAGCCTCATCCTATTTACACGTTGGATGATAAGGGATAACAGTTATTAATTTTTAGACAAAAAGTATGGTTATGGCAAAGTGTAAATATATCAAGCCCCAAACTCGAACAGTCGAGATTCAGAGCGAACTGCTCGACAGAACGTTTATGACAGCATCTGTGGGCAAACAGGTTTCCACGGTTAAGGATTTTAAAAGCGAGGAATATTTCAAAGTGAAAGAGGATGTCTCCTACGAGGAGAACAAGAGCTTCTGGGATAACTGGGACGACGGGGCTGACTGATTTCGCCCTGTGTTACACTCCCCCACTCCACAAGAAAATTAAGGGGAAACATATTTTCAAGAACTTTTTTATTCAGGCTAACAACATGAACAAGATACAAAGCATGATGATTGCAGCAGCGGGCACATTGTTCTCGCTCTACGCAATGCCGGCTTTTGCCGACGGCAACAACGACACAAACGAGGAAAGCACGGAGATTAGCGTGCACGTGGCAAATGAAATCGACAAGATGCAGGGCATAAAACTCTCGCCCGAAACTTTCAAAGATTATGTTACCAACGGTCAGCCGCGAACTGACGCTTCAAAGATTTTCCTGCTCTACAACGTTGGGCAGAAGAAGTTTCTGAGTCTCGGCGGATACTGGGGCACGCATGCCACGCTGAAAGACGTGGCCCACCTGTTCTGGCTACAGAGAAGAAACGACACACAGGAGAAGCACACCTGCTATCTGAGGTATCCGCTCACAGAGGGCTCTACCACAGGCGGCACTACAACAGACAACTATCTGTCGAACATCCTCAGACTCAATTCTTTGCAAGTGGGAAGTGCTGAGGGTACCGGCAGAAGCAATGCTACATATAATAATGTGAGGCTTGTCGGCACAGACGGGACATCCACAAATCTCTTCGGCGAAGGATATGCTCCTGCCGGCAATTCGTTTTCAACAGAAACTTCTTTCGACCAAAACACGCAGTCGATTGAGGCAAAGATTGACTTGAGCACATGCAAGACAGAAGTGGCTGAGAATATTCTGTCTGTCGGAAACAAAATTGCCGTATGGGGTGCAGAAGATGCTACGTACAATCTGCACCTATATTACAGGATTAGCAACAAGGAACTCGAAATTGACTATGTTTCTAAAAAGATAAACAACGGTACAAAAATCAAAATCAAAAGCATTGACCCTGCAACGCCACTTACGCTGAAGCTGTCGAAAGACGGACTGTATGTGAACGGAAATTTAGTAGCGGAACTCGCCGTGACGAATATCCCCGTAATAAAATACGACGAGAAGTTGGCTGGCGACATCGTGAGATTTGCCAAGAACACCGACGGCAGCTTCACTATCGACAACAGCGGATACTACGTGATTGACCAGGAGAACGGATCGGGCATCATGGGCGATTATGATGACTATGTATATGCCTACGAGAGCAAGTCGGAAAACAAACAGACGTATTTCATCTCATCAGCTTTCCAGAAAAGCGGAGCTGCAGAAAAAGAGGGAAACTATCTGGCACG
>CAKQDG010000092.1 GCA_934219025.1 uncultured Prevotella sp.
TAATTTTCTCCGCTATATGTCATGATGCTTCCTCTTTATATTATTGTGCAAAGTTAGTGCAAATCGAGAGGAGAACAAAATGAATTTATTCATTTCTTATCCCGAGATGCTGCCTAACTTGTGCAAAGTTAGTTATAAAAAACGAAAATATCAAGTGTTGTCTCTAAAATGCGAAGATATATTAAGTGTTGCTGCTGTTTGGTACATTTGCTTGTAGTATTTATATGCTGCACCAAAAGTGCAGCATATATGCACTTTTTCTGGCACAACTGTCTGATTGCTTAGTCGCTTTACTGGCGTTTATTTGATATGCTTGACAAGTTTCGATATGTTGTCATAAGCCTCACTTACCCTTATACCCCTCACACTTACCCTCACACCTTGAAACACCGATGTATAAAGGCTTCCAGGGGGATGTGTGAGTGTGTGAGGGTAAAAATCCCGAAAAAAATTGTGCTTTTTTATGTTTTCTCTTGTTGATTTGTAAAAAAATCATTAATTTTGTTGCGTCTATCTTTCATCGAAAGCCCATGAAGGGCATAGGTGGGTAGATGTATTTATATGAAAAGGCGTTCTGGCGCTTTTGTTTTGACGGTCTAAGAACTTCGCAACTTCAACAAATTGTCAAAAACAAAGCAACAAGGAACGCCCCAATGGGTGTATTATATTTGTATGCTCGTTCTTGTCTGTATGTTTCCTTCGGGAATTGAATTCAAATGGCAAGAAAATTCAGCATGCTGTATTTATAATACCTTCGTGGGGCTTTCGACGTTGCTCGTTTCGACAATTTGGGGCAATGCGAAGGCCTTTAGACCGTGGAACGAGTGGCAGTTTGCTCCACGTTTTTTTTATATATCTGCTGTTACTTTAATAATACGGATAAGTCTTCAATGGAGCATGAAGAATAGAGATCAGAGACTATGAAAAGGAATGTAATATTGTTTGTCTTTTCAGTTTGTATGTTTGCTGTAAATGCTCAAGAAAAAGCAGATAATGCATCCATTGTTACAGAGCAAGAGAAAAAAATGAATTTTACAGTCGTGTCAGATGGCTCGTTTGGAGATGTTGTAATGCCTGTAGTAGAGAGAACGAAAAAAAATATTTCGTGGTGGACAGGTAGTGTGCTTGCACCGGTGCAGAATGGAAAGGAAATTGCTTTTTTGTATAAGAAAGGAACATTTGGAATCGGTAAATTTTCTACAGATTCTTTATCAAGCAAATCATCGGTTGCTGAAGGACGCGAAATCGTAGGCTTTAGCTTCTCGCCAGACGGAAAATATCTCTGTTTTTCAGAAAAACAGGGTGAAAGGCATGTTGTCTGTTTATCTTCTCTACCAAACACTGTTTCGTATACCGAAGTTACAAGTGTTGGCGATAATTATTCGCCGGTATTTTCGCCAGATGGTGAAAAACTGTATTATTGTTGTATCAGTAATAACGAGGAGCCTACAATAAAATCGTATGATATTCAACATGGTGTTACAACAAATGTTGTTGAGGGCATGAATCCTGTGCCAACTCCCGATGGCAAAACGTTGGTTTACTGTCGACAGCTTGGTGATGGACTTTACAGTATATGGAAATTTGATTTGCAAACTGGTGTAAAGACATGTATAGCAAGAAGTTTTTCTGGCGGTAGTTTTACTTCTCCGGCAGTTTCGCCAGACGGAAAATGGGTTGCTATGACAGGAAATAGCTCGGTAGAAGTAGGAAATTGGGATATCTACAATAATTATTACGATTATAGTAATTCGGATATGATAAATCTTAAGAATACAGATATATATGTGTGTCGTATAGATGGCTCCGGACTCCGTCAATTGACCAATTATCCGGCTGATGATATAAGTCCTGTATGGGGAAGTAACGGTAAATATATTTATTTCGTGTCTCAGCGTGGTTCAGATGCCATCAATTTAGTACAGCGCAGTGATGGAAAACGTATATTTTTCGTGTCGAAGCGCAGTTTGTCTTCTGCTAAGGCTAATGTCTGGCGTATGGATTTTAAAGAGGAATAATAACATCACAATTTATAAACTTAAATACATCAATTATGAAAATCAAGTATTTTATCGTTGCTGCAGCTGCAATGCTCTGCAGTACAGCCAATGCTCAATTTATGCAGAGTGGTACGGAACGTAAGGCAGAAAATAAGTCTGATAATTCGGGAAGAAAGTATAGTAGAGGTTGGAATAGCTTTTTTTTTCAGTATAACTATACAGATGCAGGAGATAATACCTTTGACAATTATAATGGTGCTTCGTTTGAATATAACCGTACGATAGGCTTATCGCCTAATGTTCCTCTTTATATTCAAATTGGTGCAGGTTGGAGGTATTCTATAAGTAATGAAGATGGTTATTATGATGATATAAAAAGTAACCTTGTTACATTTACCCTTCCTGTAAGTGTGCTTTATCATTTCTATATTCCGAATTCAAGCGTAGGCTTTGAACTCTATACGGGAATTAACTTGAAAGCTCATGTGTATAATGACTTGGAATATGATGATGATACAGAAACTATAACGAAGGATTTGAGTAATCCGAATGTAGGATGGCATGTCGGTGGAAATGTCAATTTTGGTAGATTCTTCCTTGGGATTAGATACGGAGAGGATTTCTTAAAGATGTATAAGCATGATCCCATGTATCATTTTTATGGAGATGACCGTGCCAAGACATTTACTGTTGGTCTCGGCTTCCGCTTTGGTGAGTGAAAAAACAATGAAATTTTAAAAAGGTACGTATGAAAAGAATTTCTTTCAATTTTTGTTTTGATGCTGTCATGTGCTGTGTCTTTTGCTGGTTCGATAAAATCGTCAGGAAACACTTCTGTCTTGAAGGAAAATGCTGTTGCACAAATAGCTTTCGACTTCAGTGGCTCACGTTGGGAAGAAGATGAGGATTTCAAAGCCTATTGTGGCAATGCTTACGATGAACGTGTACGTATTGCTCACGACTCTTTTGTGAACACTTTTAACAGGATGAGCAAAGGTCTGAAAATTTCAGAAAATGCAGAAGGTACAAAGTATAAAGTTGTAGTTAAAGTGTTGAATTTTGTCCAGAAAATGGCAATGGTCGGTTGGGGACGCTTTTCTATTCGTATTTATGCTAATATAGAAATTCAGGATACTTCGAATGGAAATACTATTTGTAGCTTTTATGCGAAAGGTGTATCCGGAGGTGCTGATTATTCTCAAGATGAACGTTTCAACAAAAGTTGGGGAGAAATGGCAAAGGAAATTCTGAAATAATATCTCAAGCATCGGGCGACAGTCTGTTTCTCTGTGTCGCCTGATGCCTTATTGTTGGCGAATAATATATTTTTTTTCTTTTTTTCTCCCTTATTGTCTTTTATTTCCTAAAATATATTTATATTTGCAACGAAAAATTATAATGTATAGATTGTTCGCTATTGCAGTTACTATAAGTATACAAAAACGGACTCGACTACATCTACCTATACAACGTAACAGATAAATAATAATAACAATGAAATATGCACTGGTGACAGGAGGCTCACGTGGCATCGGTAGGGCGGTTGCCCTACGGCTGGCAAAGCGCGGAATCCCCGTAGTGATAAATTATCTCAGCAATCATGAAGCAGCACGCAGCGTTGCCGAAGAAATCGTGGAGCAAGGTGGTATGGCAGAACTCCTGCCTTTCGACACTTCCGATTCTAAGGCGATAGAGGCTGCGATAGACAAGTGGGAGGCGGAGCATCCCGACGATTGGTTCTCAATTCTCGTGAACAATGCCGGACTGCGTCGCGACAATGTGATGTTCATGATGGGTGATGACGAGTGGCACCAGGTGCTCGACACCAACCTCAACGGATTCTTCTATATCACCCGTCGCTTGCTCAAACACATGATGCCGAGAAAACGGGGAGGAAGAATCATAAACATGACATCGCTGTCGGGGCTTGACGGCATCGCCGGACAGGTGAACTACAGTGCAGCCAAGGCTGCCCTCATCGGGGCAACAAAGGCTTTGGCAAAGGAAGTGGCACCAAGGAAGATAACCGTGAATGCCGTGGCTCCGGGATTTATCGAGACCGACATGACAAAGGATCTGCCACAAGACGAGCTGAAGAAGATGGTGCCCGTGGGCAGGTTCGGACAGCCTGAGGAAGTTGCGGCACTCGTAGACTTCCTTGCATCCGACGAGGCAGCATATATCACGGGAGAAGTAATAAAAGTTAGTGGAGGATTATAACTTATAGAAAGAATGGAAAGAAGAGTAGTAGTAACCGGCATGGGAATATGGTCGTGCCTGGGAAACGATATAGAGACAGTGAAGAATTCCCTGTATGAGGGAAAGTCGGGCATCGGCATACAGCCGGAACGCCTTGAATACGGCTATCGCTCGGCTCTCACGGGCATCGTTGAGGAACCGAAGATAACAAAGCAGATGCTCGACCGCCATACTCGTGCCGGAATGTCGGAGGAGGCAAAATATGCCTACATGTCGAGTGTGCAGGCTTTCAAACAGGCTGGCATGGACGACGAATACTTGCTCAATAACGAGGTGGGCTGCATTTTCGGCAATGACTCGTCGGCAAAGCCCGTTATCGAGGCATCTAAGATAATGGACGAGAAACACGACTCGGCTATGCTTGGCTATGGTATCATTTTCCAGTCGATGAACTCCACCGTGAACATGAACCTCAGCACAATCTTCCATCTGCGCGGCGTGAACTTCACCGTAAGTTCGGCATGTGCAAGCGGTAGCCATTCCATCGGACTCGGGTTTATGCTTATAAAGCATGGCTTGCAGGATGTGGTGCTCTGCGGTGGAGCACAGGAAACTAACTATTACTCTATGGCATCGTTTGATGCTCTCGGAGCATTCTCCGTGCGCATGGATGAACCTACAAAGGCGAGTCGACCGTTCGACCGCGACCGCGACGGACTCGTGCCGGGCGGCGGAGCTGCATCGCTCGTGCTTGAAGACTACGACCATGCCATGGCTCGCGGTGCCACGATACTTGCAGAAGTTGTGGGTTACGGCTTTTCGAGCAACGGCGGCGGCATCAGTCAGCCGTCAGACGACGGTAGCGTGATTGCCATGACGCGTGCCCTCAATATGGCTGGCATGAAGGAGGACGACGTTGATTATATCAATGCACATGCCACAAGTACACATCAGGGAGATATGTACGAGGCGATAGCCCTCAACCGCATGTTCCAAGGCAAGCATGCCCTCATCTCTTCCACAAAGGGAATGACGGGTCATGAGTGTTGGATGGCTGGGGCATCAGAGGCAGTTTACAGCATAATCATGATGCAGAACAATTTCGTTGCGCCGAACATCAACTTTGAAAATCCTGATGAACACTCAGAGAAACTCAACCTTGCCACAAAGACTGTGGATACAGAGATTAATACAGTGCTCAGCAATTCCTTCGGATTCGGAGGAACAAACTCGGCCCTAGTCTTGAAGAAGTTTTAATGGATAATGTTTAACCCTTAAATAATTTATGTTTATGAAAAAAATCGTTTTTGCTTTTTTTGCGTTTCTTTTTAGTACAGTATCTTTTGCAGGAAATACTGTGACCGTTGTTAGTGGAAAAGATGCGTTAAAGGTAGCTTATGCAGATAAGTCTGTTGGAACATTGGAAATAGATTGGAGCCAGGCTCAGTATGATCATGGCAAAAGTATAAAAGAGTATTGGGCAGAACAATATGATTATTTCGTAAAAACATGTTATGATAATTTCAAAAAAGGATTTGATGAAGAGTCAAAAGGTTTGAAATTGGGAAAGGAAGGCCAGGCAAAGTATAAAATTCTTATAAAGGTTGATAATTTGGATAGATATGTAAATGTGATGAATATTGTTCCTGGTATAACGGTAAAGGTGTGGGGAACTGTTATTATATCAACTATACAAGGAGAGAAAATTGCAGAGATTGATGTTGATTCAATGAAGGGTAATAGGGATTTTTCTCCTCAGGATGCTTTTGGAAAGGCTTTCTATATTTTGGGTAAGCGTGTAGCTAAGATGAAGTAATAGAGTATTTTATTTGTAACAATGAACCTATTCAAATCCGAACACGACCGCTACACCAAGGAGCAGCTATCTGCTTACGAGGCGCAGCGACAGGCTGAATATATAGCCTGGGCACCGGTAATCTTTCAGGTGTCGCGGCTCATGCTGAAATATGGCATCCTTGACTTGCTTCGCGACAACGATATGACGGTTGAGGAGTTGCAGGAGAAAACTAAACTATCGCGCTATGCCTTGAAAATCCTGCTCGAGGCTTCGCTTAGTGCCGGAACGGTACTTGTAGATACCGAGACGGACAAATACAGTCTGTCGAAGACAGGCTGGTTCCTATTGACTGACGAGGCGACGAGGGCAAACCTGGACTTCAACCACGATGTGAACTATCGCGGACTGTTTTATCTCGATGAGGCGCTGGAACAGGGAAAGCCTGCCGGACTGAAAACGCTTGGCAACTGGCCTACCATCTACGAGGGACTCTCACAACTCGACCCGCAGGTGCAGAAAAGCTGGTTTGGTTTCGACCATTTCTATAGCGACCACTCATTCAACGAGGCATTGAAGATAGTTTTCGGCAAGAAACCGAAGCATTTGATGGACGTTGGCGGCAATACAGGGCGCTTTGCCTTGCGCTGTGTAGACTACGACACGGACGTGAATGTTACTATCGTGGATTTGCCAGGACAAATCGGTATGATGAAAAAGAATATCGAAGGTAAAACTGGTGCTGACCGCATCAGTGGCTTCCCTACAAATATCCTCGACGAGAATAACCAACTGCCCAATGGCAATTGGGATGCTATATGGATGAGCCAGTTTCTCGACTGCTTTTCAGAAGAGGAGATATTCAGCATCTTGAGCCGTGCGGCAAAAGTTATGACAAAGGATACTACATTATATATAATGGAGACCTTCTGGAACCGTCAGAAATATGAAACGGCATCCCTTTGCCTCACCATGACCAGTGTCTACTTCACTGCCATGGCAAACGGCAACAGCAAGATGTACCACTCCGACGACATGATCCGTCAGGTGGAGCGTGCCGGACTTGAAGTGAAGGCTATACACGACGGCATCGGACAGGGACACACGATTTTGGAATTAGGAATTAAAAATTAGGAGTGAGGAATTATTACTCCTATATCTCTTATTAGTCCTATAAGCCTTAGAATTCCCATTCCTCCCAATTCTCCCAAGAAAAAAAACTAACAAACAAAATAATAATAACAATAACAATAACAATGGAAAGAGCATTAATAGAAGAGAAAGTAAGAAATTTTTTGATTGACGACCTCGAAATCGACGAGGACAAGATTGCTCCGGAGGCTCGCCTCAAGGAAGACCTTGGCATCGACAGCCTTGACTTTGTTGATATCGTGGTAATCGTGGAGAAGAATTTCGGTTTTAAAATCAAGCCGGAAGAAATGCAGGGCGTAACAACCCTCAAGCAGTTCTGCGACTACATAGAGAGCAAGGTGGCATAAGGAACAAAATAAAAAAATATTGTCATAGTCTTATGGAGAGCGAGAAGAAAGAATGGGCTGGAACCACCTTCGGCAACAAATGGATGCACACACATCTCATTGCAAGTCTGCGATATATGGATGTGCGTTTGCTATATATCTTTGCCTATGTGTTCATAGTTCCAGTGTGTCTCGTCCTCAATCCGAGCTATGGCATAATATATCGCTATTTCCGACAGCGTTTCGGTTATTCGTCGCTTAGGTCGTTCTGGAAAACATACGTCAATCACTGTCGCTTCAGCGAGGTCGTGATAGACAAGTTTGCCATGTATGCCGGTAAGCACTTCCGTGTGGATGTAGTAGGCAAGGATGTCTTTGACAGACTTGAAACTGCAGAGCCTGGTTTTATGCAGCTAAGCTCGCATATCGGTAACTTTGAAATGGCTGGCTATAGCTTGCGCACCAGACAGAAGCAAATGAATGCACTCGTTTTCGGTGGTGAGAAAGCCACAGTGATGGCAGAGCGCAGCAAGTTGCTTGCTGGTGGTCATATCCGTATGATTCCTGTAAAGGGAGACATGAGCCATCTCTTCGAGATAAACAATGCTTTGGCTAATAATGAAATTGTGAGTATGCCTGCCGACCGCGTGTTTGGTTCGCCAAGGACCATAAGCTTGAAGTTCCTCGGCAAAGAGGCAAAGTTCCCTGTCGGACCGTTCCAGACGGCAACAATGCGTGAGCTTGACGTCGTTGCTATCAATGTGATGAAAACATCAGTGAAGGGCTATACGGCATACGTTACTCCACTGGCTTATGATAAAACCGCTCCCCGTAAGGAGCAGATACGCCAACTTGCCGAGAGCTATGTGGCTGAACTGGAGAGTATGGTAAGAAGATATCCGACGCAGTGGTATAACTATTTCGAATTTTGGGGCTGACATTTTTTAATGGACCGGCTAATAAAAGAATATTATGGAATTTGATTTTAACAGTCCAACTCGTGAGCTTTTATGCTCAATTGACATTCATGAGCTTCTGCCACAGCAGAAGCCGTTTGTAATGGTAGGTAGACTGATTCACTTTGATGAACGGACAACGGAGACGGAAACTGAAATCAAGGCAGACAATATCTTTGTTGATGA
>CAKQDG010000093.1 GCA_934219025.1 uncultured Prevotella sp.
CTGTTGCCGTGCGCTATGCTTTCAAAGACTGGGCAGACGGCGATCTTTTCTGCGACGGACTGCCAATAAGTTCGTTTCGTACGGACAACTGGGATAAATAACTTGCAATGTTCAATAGACGAAAAGAGGCGTGTCACAATGTGATATGCCTCTTTTATTATAGGGCTTTGTGAACTATTGGAATTCACAATTATTGCAAAGAAAAAAAGAAATGTTCTAATAAAGATTACATTATTCTAATGTTTTTTCGTATATTTGCATTGTCAAAATGAATACGTATGAAAAAATTATTGATCACATGGATAGCTACGGTAGTTTTTTCTGCCACACCGTCTTTTTCGCAGACAACTGAAAGCCGCAAAACATTTAAGGAAGGAATAGCATTTTGTTCAGCCGGACAATATGACAGAGCTATTACATCATTCAAAAAATGCAGAGAACTTGATTCTAACCAACCAGAATATAAAAGAGAATATGATGATATTTGGACAGCTTATTGCCAATATAGACAGGGCACCTTGGCATTAGGCGAAGGAACTAAAGTGTTGGACTATAACCTAATGCCCGTAGACCGCGAACTTGTTGTCGAAAGCGACTCTCTTTCAAATGTGGCATCAGAAGAAATGCAGCAAAACAACCTTTTCTCCGCTCTGTCTACTCTAACAAAGGTTATTGAAAAAGAGGAGGAAGTATTAGGCAAGACACATTATTATGTTGGCAACTCCTACTCGTTCCGTGCTCTCGTGAATTATTATCTTGGCAGAACCGTGGCTGCAGACAGTGATATTGATCATGCGGTAGACATATTCCGCAGCAACAAAGACTATGCAAATTCCTTTCAATATGGACTTGTTCTGATACGAAAAGTAATGTATATGATATACAGAAATGATTCCGACAAAGCACTTACGTATGCCGAAGAGGCAAGAGAAGTAATGGAAAAATGGAAACATGCCGATGCTGCAAACTTCATGGATTTGTATTACTCTCTTGCAAACATATATTCATTCCTGCGAAATGACAACAAAACTCGCGAGAACTGCCAAAAGCTTTACAATACTATTGCTGCTCTTCCTGATTCTGTTCTTGCCATGAATCCGACGCCTGTAAGTTTTGCAATTGAAGCACTTAGGGAGCAGGGAAGATTGCAGGAGGCATTGTCTCTTGCCCAACGCGGTTTGACGATGGCAGACAAAAATAATCAATATGCACAACTGATGTTCAAGGAGAACCGGTATTCTGTATACATGGATTTGAACATGCCCGAAAAGGCTGTTGCCGACATTAAAGAGGTAATACAGATATACGAGAATGACGGTCAGACAGATAAAGACATGCTTTATCATCAGTATCTGAAACTTTCGCGCGGATATTATGCCACGAAACAAGTGAAGGAAGCTCTTGCCTGCTGTCTTGAAGCAGAGAAACGCTATACCGCATCGGGATATAACGACGCCACTTTTTTTGTTTCCCTGAAAACTGCCCAGATGAATGCGTATTATGCTCTCAATAAATTCGAAGAAGCGTTGCTGTGTGCCGATGAAGGATTGAACAGGATGAAGACTACTGCAGACAAGGAAAAAAATGCGGAGTATGGCAGCCTGATGTGGGGAAAGGGAAACTCTCTCGTTAGTCTTGGCAGGATAGCCGAGGCTGTAGAATGTTATGCTCCGGCATGCAGAACTATGTATAACGTAGGGGATTATAAAAATTGCAAAAGCTGCGAAGTAACACTTGCCAAGATGTACCTGTATATCGGAAGGATGACAGACGCACTCAATGCCATGAAGAGAGCATTTGCAGCTTACGACAAATACCATGACAACAGAAACAATATTGAGGGGGCAATGCTTTTTATTGACGAGGCACAAGTACTCACAAGTGTTGGCGACACTAAAAATGCACTGCAAAGGTATGCTCTCGTTACAGAGATTTTCAAATACAACAAGTCTGAGAAAAACATCGATTATGTAAAGATGCTTGCATCAAAAGCTCTTTTATTCATGTCGCAAGGTAATTATGCAGATGCACTAAAAGTGGAACAGGAGGCACTCGGACTAATAGAAGAACTGAAAGGAAAAGATTCCCAGGAATACAACGACATGCTGATGTCTTGCGCACAGATGATGCAAAGAAACGGTCGAATAAGTGAGGCTCTGCAAACGGTGAATAAATTTGATTTCAGCAAGCCTGCAGAGAAATGGAATGTCAGCATGGATGGGGCATCCATATATTTGCAGCTGATGATTGACACGAATCACGACGAGGAGGCTCTTGCCACTTCAAAAGCGTTGCGTAATCTCGTCGGCAAGTTTTCTGGAGAAGAGAGTATGCAATATGCTATGCTCGAGATTAACGAATGCGGGATATACGGAAAGAGGAGAAATTGGGAGAAATGCTACAACCTTATGCAGTCTGTTGTCGATAAATCCATGAAACTCGTAAGGAGCAATTTCTTGACAATGAGTTCGCAGGAGAGAGAAAACCTATGGAGTGGTATTTCAGAGCTGTACACGCTTATGATTCCTACGGCATGTTCTCAAGCCGAGAATGAGCCGAAATTCACGTCGTTGGCATACAATAGCATGTTGATGAGCAAAGGACTGTTGCTACAGACAAACAACAGCATTTCTGACATGATAGAAGCGAAGGGCAGCTATAAGCTCAAGAATCTCTACAACAACTTTCTCTCACACAAAAAAATGCTGAGCAATATCAATGAATTCAATTCAATAAACAAGAGTCTGCAAGTAAGGTTACAACAGGCGATACGCCTTGATTCTCTAAAAGGAACTGTAGACCGGGAGGAGCATGAAGTGGCGGAAATGACAGCCAAAGAACTTGGCGACTTCACGTCGTTTACCGATATAAAGTGGACTGACGTGCGCAATCGCCTGAAGGAGAATGAAGCTGCCGTTGAGTTTTTACAATATTATAATGGACTTGACAACGGCATTTACGGTGCATTGATTATTAACAGGAAATCGAAAAATCCAGACTTCGTGGAAATAGCAAGCATCAGACAACTGGACAGTCTCAAAGCTTTTAATGACGAAAAGCTAAAACTCTTGTCGGAAAAGATATGGAAGCCAATCATTGAAAAGTTAGGAAAAGGAATTTCCGTGATATATTTTTCACCAGACGGCATGATGTACAACACTCCTGTAGAATCGTTGCCACTATGGAATGCCGACGGCTACGTGTTTGACAGATACAAATTGATAAGACTCAGTTCTACGAGAGAATTGGCAATGAAAAGAAATGATACGGGACATGATGCCGCAATTTACGGTGGCATGAAATACGACATGACAACAGGAGACATGACTGCCGACAACGTGATATACAACAAGAGAATCAACCGCAGCGTTTCCGTTCCGTTCGTAAGAGGAGACAGGGAATCGGAGAATGCCCTCACGGAATTGCCTGGAACGAAAAAAGAGGCTGAAGAGATTTTCAAATGTTTCTCGGATGGAGGGCAACGTAACATTAAACCTAATCTGTATGAAGGGAAGACGGCAACAGAAGCATCGCTAAAGGCTCAGAGCGGCAATAATATAGGAATACTGCATATCGGAACACACGGATTTTATGATGCCACAACTGACGGCGACAATGTGTTCTCTAAAAATACAAATGTTTCGCAACATCTTACTACCGAAGACAAAGTTCTGCTCAAATCCGGACTGTTTTTCTCTGGTGCACAGAATGCAATCAATGGCATGGAAATTCCCGATGGAGTAGACGACGGAGTGTTGACGGCACAGGAGATAGCGTATCTGGATTTCCGTAAAGTGGGACTCGTTACGCTCTCGGCATGCCAGACGGGACTCGGCGACGTGTCGCAAGAGGGAGTATATGGCTTGCAGCGCGGATTCAAGAAAGCTGGTGCGGGAACGATACTGATGTCACTTTGGAAAGTAGACGATGAAGCTACAAGTATGTTGATGACTGAATTCTACCGACTTTGGAATGAAGGAGCCTCAAAGTATGAGGCATTGGAAAAAGCCAAGGAGAAGGTTAGGAATACAAAAGGCTTTGAGAACTTTAAATACTGGGCGGCATTCATAATGCTCGACGGAATAGACAATTAATTATTTTTTATGACAAGGACTATCACTACTCTACTGGTTCTTCTTGTTGCCGCTACCTATATGCAGGCACAGAAGTTACATAATAAGTTTGAGGTTATGCGCGATATCTGCGTTAAAGCACGAACTGCATATCTGAAGAAAGATGCAGAAGCTCTGGCACAAAGTACTCTGGCTCTCGACTCTCTCCGGCATGATGCACTGATGCCACTGAGTACGTGGAAAGGTCTCGTACCGGACTATACCGTTGACAGAAGCAGATACAGCGGACATCTTTTGTTTGAAGTAGAATGGATGGACTCTATTGTGGCAAACTGGATTGGCTACAAACAGCTGATAGATAAATCTACACCATTGCGCGGCAACGGACTGATGGCGGTGAACTTTCTTATTCCGGCAAATTCAAGAAAAAAATTCACAGCAAATGGCAGAGGACTGATGACAATAATGGTGATAGCTGAGGAAGAAGCGGAAATTGAAGTCATGATAGATCAGGAATCGTGTGGTAAGCACAGTGTTCTAAAACCGAAAGAGACAAAGGGATGCGTTATTGATGTATGGCAGGCACAGTCTAAGCCACAGCCAATGACTCCATATACTATAGAAGTCAAGAACCCTTTAAACAAGGACTTGGTATGCGTTTTCGTTACAGATTGATTTTTCTACTCTTTATCGCTCTCGCCGGGACATGTATCGTGGCAAGAAGTCAAACGGCTTCACTCTTTCTCAACATAAACAACAGGGCAAGAGAGATGAAGTCTATAGCTGAATATGCCAAGGCTGAAGCGATATACAGAGAGGGACTGGCTGACAAGCGGATAACAGAATCATACAAGAGTATTCTTGTATTGAATTATGTTGACCTCTGCCTATTGCGTGGAGACTATTCTACAGCTTGGCGACTGCTTGAAAGCAACAGACCCCTAACGACTCTGCAAGCTAACAGATGGATTGTGAGACAGGCAGCTGTCATGTCTTTTACCGGAGATTATATAAAGGCAGACTCTCTGTTTGACAAAGCCGAAAAGAAAATTGTTGGCGACTCTGCATCAATGTACGAACTGCTCGTCTACAAAGGGGCTATGTTTGTCGACCGCAAGAGATATGACAAAACTCTGGAATATTTAGCGGAAGCAAAAAAATATTGTTCCAACGAGAGAGAGACAAGACAGATTGATTTGGAGACGGCAGTTCCTCTTGCCCGATGCGGAAGAATAGCTGAGGCACTTGCAACAATAGACGAATGCCTGAAATGGTTTTCCGGGAAGTATGGAGATAATCACCATACCGTAATTGTAGCTTTAAGAAAGAAAGCTGAAATCCTTATGATGATGCACGATATGAAGTCTGCCGAACTTTTTTTCAGAAATTTCTTCAAGAGGGAAAAATCTTTCGTCATCGACAACTTCAAAAGTAAGAACGAACAATGGAGGCTGGACTTCTGGAAGACTAACAAGCCGTATATCTCAGAAATGTTCGCTATGGAAAACTGCTGTCCTGAATTTCTTGCCGATGTTGCATTGTTCCGACGGGAAGTGGCATTGCTCGGAAATGCCGACTCATACAGAATGGAGAAATTGCTCAATGTTAGACACGACGATGTAGCAAAGAAGCTCAAAGACACTGAGGTTGCCATTGATTTTGTTTTATATCCTGTTGACAACGACGAAACGCAAGAAACTGAAATGCGCTATGCTGCGATTGTTATTCCACCGTCAGGATTAGGAAAAGGCGTATGTTTCGTTCCGCTATGGACGGAACGAGAACTGGAGGGTTTTAAGGCTGGAGGATATGAACTAAAGAAGACTGTTTGCTCACAGAACAAGAATGCTATAGACAAGCTGTATGGCAGTAAAGAGCTGTCTTGCTTTGTCTGGGGTAAACTGCAAAAATACATTTCTGGAGCAACAGACGTATATTTTGCTCCAGACGGATTACTTCAGATGCTTGGGATAGAGAACCTTTCAGAAACTGAAAATTTTGGAAAGCTACACAGGATGTCGTCATTGGCAAGACTTGTGGCAGGAAATACGAAAGCATCTGTACTGAAGGGAAACACACTTATAGTTGGAGCCCTTAACTATGACGCTGCCGACAATAAGAAAGACGGACTTGCAAATCATGACGCTGCGGAGTTCTTGAGAAAAAAATTGAATGTCGAAAATAAAATATTCGCAAACATCAATGGTACGGCGAAAGAGATAGCTGCCATAGATTCTACCGTTGGCAACGCCGATAAGAGAACAATAGAATATGAGCGTGATTTTAAAAAGCATCTGAATAGCGGTATGTTCCCGAATATTCATCTTGCCACTCATGGATATTCTCTGAACGTTGGCCTTGCCTATGTCCCTTATGCTCTGTGTGATTCGCTTACCGAAGACAAGTCGATGCTTGCATCCGGGCTGGCGATGACTGGAGCCAATGTATCCGACAAATCTGACGCTACCGACGACAATATTGTTTCGGCAAAAGAGTTATGCGACTTAAACCTGAAGGGTGTGCGACTGTTCGTCATGTCGGCATGTCAGACTGCGATAGGGGAGGTAAGCGATGAAGGACCTGCCGGATTGCTCCGCGCAATGAAAAAGGCAGGCTGTAATGCCGTTGTAGCATCACTATGGAAGGTTGACGACAAGGCTACAGCCCGCTTTATGGCATTTTTCTACGAACGGCTAAAAACTACAGGTTTCCGCGACTTACACTCGGCGATAAGTTATGCAAGGAAAAAGATGAAAGAATATTGCATCTCCGAGTCTGTTCCGAGGTTTGACCCTCAGACGAAAGTGAACCTCCAAGATGTTAAAGTCAAGGTTTTTCCTTATAAAGCTCCAAGGTTTTGGGCTCCATTCATTCTTGTTGACGAATAATTGGATACTGGCATATTTTGGTTTCCTTCCGTGGTTTAAGGCGACACAACTTATAGAATATTCGGAAAAAGTGAAATATAACATAACAAAGACAATAGAATATGAAAAAATTATTAGTATTTTCGTTTGCCATTATGGCTGCAACGGCAATAATGGCACAGAGCGGTCCTGGGGGCAAACCTGGCATGATGGCACAGAATGGTGGCAAACAAGCTGGGACAGACCTACAGAAAAGAAGCCTGACAATAGTAGTAAACAAAGAACTTGGCGATATGGTATCACAGGAATGGGCAAATAGAGGATTGCTGAAAGATGCCGGGAATGCAGCCCTGCAAACCGGAAAGACAAGTTTTATCGGAGCTGCCACGTCGCTTATCGAACTTGGGGTTGACCAAATATTCAAATTGGCTACAAGAACTAAAAGGAGACACAACGCATGGCTGGATGTTGTAAGAAAACAAAATCAGTGGACCGATACTATTACAACTGTCAACGACGTGAAAGATTTTTATTCTTCTACATCCAACGTCGGAGCTCTTGATCCTGAAGGAATACAGTTTGACGGCTTTGACTACAAACAGGATGACAACGGAGAACTTGCCTATCATGTTCACTGTAGCGTAGACAAATCGGAGGCTGGACTTGATGAAATTACAAATCACGGTAATTTCAGGCTTGTTATAGACACGCTCTACATTAATCCGTATATTTGCAATCTGCCAAACACTTCAAGAGACAACAGAAAATATTATTCCTTCAAATTCGAAACAGGAGCCGACAACGTGAAATACAGCCTTGACTTTACCATCGTCTCTTCATGGATGAACCAAGCCATAGAATATTTCAGAAACCAGAAGATAGGAGAATTCTCTATAGCTCTTAACCTTGGCGAAGCGAACCTAAACGCTAACGACTCCAATGGAAGAAAGGTGTTCAGCTATATAAGGGGAGACAAGAACTTCAAAGGAGTTACGCCACAAATTGCAGGCAAGTCGCTTATCGTACCCCGATCGTATATTGGAAGAGTTCAAGATGAAAACGGCATTGCAAAAGATGTGTGGAGCACTGGTGAATATAACGTGAAACTTGCTCTTAACGAGACGAGAAACATCAACGACAGATTGTATTGGAATGACCCTAAACTGAGTCCTAACTATTGGAAAGACGACTACTCAAGAAGAATAAACAGTACGTCGAAAACACTATACAGCTGGTATATACAGAATTTCGGACAAAATGGCGAAACCATTGTAACAAAAATAATCTCTTCTGCAGCCAAGCCTTTCGTCAACAAGGCTGCCGACGAGATATTCTCCTCTTCGTCTACTGCTGTTGCTGGCGGTGGCGCTGCTGGATTTGCTGGTGGTGCAGCTGGTGGCAGTGCTGCAGGCTTAGGCGGTGGAAATAAAGGAAATGCCCCCGGTGACACAGGTACGGCTCCTAAGCCAGACAAGCGATAATTGAGACAATACGACAATAAGAAAAGAGGCATTACCATAGGTTGTTGACACACTTTGTATCGGTCAAACACCTCTGTGATAATGCCTCTATTATTATCTTTTTCTTATCTTGCCTCAGGCATACCCTTTCGCATGTCCATTCTCATTTTTATAGCTTCAGGACTGTTGTTGCGGAACTCAC
>CAKQDG010000094.1 GCA_934219025.1 uncultured Prevotella sp.
CCCCGTTCCCAATAATGGTTCATTATCTCTTCTTCCTTGTTAGTCAGTGTATTCATTTCCTTGCTGTTTTAACGTATTGTTTATTCATTCACGCCGCAAAGTAACTAAATCTTTTAGTTATAAACAAGAAAGACAAGGTTAATAAAACTAAAACGCTTAGTTAATTAACTAATCATCTTAGTTATGTATCGCATTCACCTTATAAATAGAGAGGAACTAATTACATTCTGTTCTTTGCAATCTTCCCCTCCCCCGCCTCCCCTTCCTCTAAGTTTGCAGAGGAAGGGGAGGCGGGGGAGGGGAAGAACTAAATCCGCTTAAATCAAATTACTCTATCACCCACTCCAGCGTGTCCACCTCGTCCTTAACAGAGAAGTTCAACCCGGCTTTCACCACCTGCTTGCCTTTCATGGCGTATGCCTCGGCATAGCGGCGGGAGTTTATCTGGGCGAGAGCCTCCTCTGCGGTCTTGTTGAACTTCATTTCGATGACGTAGACGTGGTTTTGCGTCTCCACAACGACGTCTACCCTACCCTTCGGGGTATGAGCCTCAACCTGGATGCTGTAGCTCGTGAGAAGGGCGAAAATGATATAGAACATCTGCTGGTAATGGCCCTCATAGTTAGTGTTGTCGCAATAAGGCACCGTTTCGAGGAAGTCGCGAAGCAATTCCAATGCCTCCTCCAGTTTGCCGCGCTTTAGCTTCACCGACATGTCGGCTACCACCACCCGTCCGCCGTCTATCGCCGTGTCGAGATAGCCCGGCAGCAAACTGTCGTAGAGTCCCACTTCAATTTCCTTGTTCGGGAAGCCAAGGGTATACACGTCGGTCTCCTCGTCGTAGTCCTTTATCGTAACGTATCCGCTCTGATAGAGCAATGGGGTGAGCGAGGTCATTGTCTCCGTGGCGGCATCAAAAGATGAGTTCTTTGCCCTGACAGGAGACAGCTGCGATGGCAGAACCTTGAACTTGCGCATCATGTTGATGAGGTATGTGGGGGTGCCGGAGCCGAACCAGTAGTAATTAAATCTGCCGTCGGCCAGGCAATTCAGCAAGCTGTAAGGGTTGTATACATCCGGCGAAGGCCACGTGAAGTGATAACCGTCGTAGTTGTCTTTCAGTTTGTCTAATACCTGCTCATATGTCATGCCCCGTTTTTCGGCAATAAGGCGGATATCATTGTCCATCTGCCCCACCAGTTCATCCTTCGTTATGCCGCATATTCCGGCATAAGCCGGGTTCATGCTTATATTCGCGATATTGTTCAGTTCGCTGAAAATGCTGAGCTGCGAGAACTTTGTGATGCCTGTGAGGAATACGAAGCGGAGCAGCTTCTCGCAACCCTTCAACGGACTGTAGAAATTGCGCATAATGTCGCGAAGGGCATTCAGACTGACTGTTTCGTGCACCACATCGAGCAAAGGGGCATCATATTCGTCGATGAGCACCACCACCTGTTTCCCCGTCTTTGCATAAACAGTCTGTATAAGATTGGTGAAATGCAGATTTGGGTCCTCGGAGCTGTATTCCACACCAAACTTCTTCTCCATGTTCTCCAAGATGAACAGGAGATAGCGCTTCAGCTGTTCCGTGTCCATGTGCTTGCCCAGACTCATGTCGAAATGAAGCACAGGATATTCTGTCCAGTCCTTCTCCAACCGGTCTATGGCAAGTCCCTCAAACAAGTCCTTCCGTCCCTCGAAATAGCTCTGCAGAGTGGAAACGAGGAGCGACTTGCCGAAGCGACGCGGACGGCTCAAGAAGAAATACGTCCCGTCGGTATGCGTCATGCGGTAAATGTATTCCGACTTGTCAATATAGAGTTTATCCTCTACTCGTATTCGTTCAAAAGTCTGTATTCCTATAGGATAAAGTTTTCTTGCCATAACCATAATTCTGTGTATGCGTGAAACGTCTTGATATCTGCTTTTGCAAATTTACACAAAATCCTTGCTCCCACAAAGAAGTAAAGAAAAATATCGCAAAAACACATTCTAAAGTCTTTTGTTACAGAGATATTTTGCATATCTAAATAAAAACAAATACATTTGCAATAAGAAAACATTTTATAAACATAATAGACACCTTTTTATGAAGAAACATTACATCATTGCAGCTTTGGCAATCCTCAGCATGAATGCCAGCGCAACAACTCCCCCCGATGAAACAGTAAGCAATGCCAAGGTCATGGCGAATGCGGAAGATGCCGAAGACGACGGCACGGTGATAATCAACGGATTTAAGGTAAATCTCAGCGAGAGCAACGCCACGTTTGACATCCGTCAGATTATGAGCATTGAGGGCGAAGACCTCATTGTGCCATACACTCTGACTTATGAGGGAAAGGAATATCATTGCGAAGAGGTTAATCTGAACAATATAAGGGGCGACCACAATGATGACACGATTATTCCAAACGTGAAGAGCATAACCTTCAGCGAGGGAATAAAGACACTGAAAGGGCATTTTCCTTTGTGCTACTGCAAGAAGGTTACATTGCCGTCTACACTGGAATCTATAGAGAATACTGCTTTCAACTATGGTGTGGATGCAGGATACACAAATGATGAGGAATGGGATTGGTGGATGAAAAATTACAACGTCAATTTCAAATGTTTCGACCTTGAAGAATTCATAGTGGACAAAAACAACGCGCACTATACAACACAAGACGGACTGCTATACACAAAAGACATGAAGACTCTCGTGTCTTGTCCACGAAACAAGAAGGGCATTGTCGTTGTTCCCGAAGGTGTGGAGAAACTTGCCACAGGCTGCTTCTGCATCTGCAACAGAATAACGGAAATCCAACTGCCGTCGACACTCAAGAGCGTAGGCGACCCGATAGGAAGATATGCAGGTTTTTATAATTGCTTAAACCTTGAGAAAATAAATATCCCCGAAGGGGTGGAAACATTAACGGGATGTGCTTTCAGATATTGTGCAAAACTGAAATCGCTGACGCTGCCCTCTTCGCTTAAGACATTAGACGTGGAATATGAAGATGGAGATATTACAAGAAGAGATCCTATCTTCGGTCCGATGCAATCTCTCGAAGAACTGGATTTAGAGAATACCTCGATTGAAGTTATTGAAGGGAAATACAACACTACTCCATTTACAGACTTGTGGGCAGTGAAAAACTTCAAACTCCCGAAAAACATAAGAGTAATTGGAGACAATGCCCTTTATGGCATCAATCCTCCAGAACTCCATCTGCCAGCCACGATAGAGTCGCTCGGCGAGAAATTCATTAACCCGTTTAGAATAGGATATAGTAGTTGCAAGCAAACAGAATCTCCACTGAAGGACATCTACTGCTATTGGACTACTCCGCTTGAAGTAAACGAGAATATCTTCAAATACAATAATTCTTCCAAATTCCCACAAGACTGGGCTAACATCTGCACGCTCCACGTTCCTACAGGCACCGCTGAAGCCTACCGCGCCAACAGCGTATGGGGAAAGTTCCTGAACATCGTGGAATTTACACCTGCTACTGGCGTTGATGCCATAACCGACAACACGCCGACAAATGCAAATCAAGGCGTATACACGTTACAGGGTATGAAAATTGCCGACAACAAGGCGCAGCTCGACAAACTGCCGGCTGGCATTTATATTATTGACGGAAAGAAGACTACCTTGAAATAACGGGATCAAAAATTTTAACGAACTATACTATCATAAAAAAGTCTTGCCCGACATTAGGCAAGACTTTTTATTATTCTATCACCCACTCCAGCACGTTCTCCTCGTCATTCACCGAGAAATTCAACCCGGCTTTCACCACCTGCTTGCCTTTCATGGCGTATGCCTCGGCATAGCGGCGGGAATTTATCTGGGCGAGAGCCTCCTCTGCGGTCTTGTTGAACTTCATTTCGATGACGTAGACGTGGTTTTGCGTCTCCACAACGACGTCTACCCTACCCTTCGGGGTATGAGCCTCAACCTGGATGCTGTAGCTCGTGAGAAGGGCGAAAATGATATAGAACATCTGCTGGTAATGGCCCTCATAGTTAGTGTTGTCGCAATAAGGCACCGTTTCGAGGAAGTCGCGAAGCAATTCCAATGCCTCCTCCAGTTTGCCGCGCTTTAGCTTCACCGACATGTCGGCTACCACCACCCGTCCGCCGTCTATCGCCGTGTCGAGATAGCCCGGCAGCAAACTGTCGTAGAGTCCCACTTCAATTTCCTTGTTCGGGAAGCCAAGGGTATACACGTCGGTCTCCTCGTCGTAGTCCTTTATCGTAACGTATCCGCTCTGATAGAGCAATGGGGTGAGCGAGGTCATCGTCTCCGTGGCGGCGTCGAAAGATGAGTTCTTTGCCCTGAGAGGAGACAGCTGCGAGGGCAAGACCTTGAACTTGCGCATCATGTTGATGAGATATGTGGGGGTGCCGGAACCGAACCAGTAGAATCCAAGTTTCTGTTTCGAGAAGCAAGTCAGCAAACTGAATGGATTAAATACATCAGGTGAAGGCCACGTGAAATGGTATCCGTCATAATTCTTTGTCAACTTTGAAAGAGTCTCATCATAAGACAGCTTTAGGGAATCTGCCAAGAATTGAATATCGTCTTTCATATAAGTCAGCAGTTCATCCTTCGTTATACCACATATTCCGGCATACGGAGCATCCATGCTTATATTCGTGATATTGTTCAGTTCGCTGAAGATGCTGAGCTGCGAGAACTTTGTGATGCCTGTGAGGAATACGAAGCGGAGCAGCTTCTCGCAACCCTTCAACGGACTGTAGAAATTGCGCATAATGTCGCGAAGGGCATTCAGACTGACTGTTTCGTGCACCACATCGAGCAAAGGGGCATCATATTCGTCGATGAGCACCACCACCTGTTTCCCCGTCTTTGCATAAACAGTCTGTATAAGATTGGTGAAATGCAGATTTGGGTCCTCGGAGCTGTATTCCACACCAAACTTCTTCTCCATGTTCTCCAAGATGAACAGGAGATAGCGCTTCAGCTGTTCCGTGTCCATGTGCTTGCCCAGACTCATGTCGAAATGAAGCACAGGATATTCTGTCCAGTCCTTCTCCAACCGGTCTATGGCAAGTCCCTCAAACAAGTCCTTCCGTCCCTCGAAATAGCTCTGCAGAGTGGAAACGAGGAGCGACTTGCCGAAGCGACGCGGACGGCTCAAGAAGAAATACTTGCCGTCGGTATGTGCCATCCGGTAAACATACTCCGTCTTGTCGATATAGAGATTGTCGTTCTTGCGAATCTCCTCAAAAGTCTGTATTCCTATAGGATAAAGTTTTCTTGCCATAACCATAATTCTGTGCATGCGTGAAACAAGTTGATATCTGCTTTTGCAAATTTACACAAAATCCTTGCTTCAACAAAGAAGTAAAGAAAAAACATTCAGAAAAGACAAACTTATCTTTTGCTGAAGTTCCGAATTTATAAGGCTCATCCTATATTTGGAGTGATAGTATTTATTATCGGAAGTGACAAATATATTTTTAGACGAAAACCAATAAAACACCCTCTGACAAGTAAAGCCCTCGTTCCTCGGGCTTACCGGTGTATTGGCGTATTTCCTTACGAGAACAAGTTCTCTCTCGGAAATCCGTCAATACACCGGTAATGCCTTTGGCATTTTTACTTGTCAGAGGGCGATAAACATAAAAAACAAAGGAAACCATTTTCGACCTGTAAAACAGAATGTCTGCGAGACTTGTCTGACTTGTAACAGACAAGTATTGCAGTATTTTCACACACTGTTTTATTTGTATACCACAAGGTTTTGATTTCCTTTGTTTTTTATGTTTATCGCCCGATGTCGTTTTGCAAGGAGACACGAAGTGGCTCTTTGTGTTGTGACAGATGTGGACGACAGAGAGCTTGCTCTCTAAAGGACACATCCGGCACAACACAGATAAGCCGAAGGCTTGCAAAACGGCATCGGGAGTTTTTTAGGTTTTCGTCTAAACATTTGGCAATGATATTTCTTCCGATAATAAATACTATCACTACATTTTCCGAAAGAGCCATTTATAAGAATCTTTAAGATTTCGCGCAAATGGATTTAACATTCGGGATTTCTCGCTCCCGACAGCCAACCGTATTTTTCCGCACGGAAAAGGACGGACGAAAAAGACAGAACAGCACGCGATGTAAACTACAAGAGTGCAAAACCACTGTCTGGAAGCTCCGCTTTGCAAAAATCACACGTTGTTCTGCCATGCAGAAAAGTGGTTTTGCCGGAGCAAAGCAATGCTTCATTCCCGACGAAGCATTGCTTCTCTCAATGCAGAGAGGGTGTTTTCTTAGCCTAAACGAGATAAACTGCTGACAGACAACGAATTAAACAAAACCGCCAAAATTGGCGTATTTTTGGCAGTTTGACTTTTCTTTTCAAAACAACGCAGTCTCGCGCCTTCACGGAGCCGCAATTTTAACATTTTAATGTAAACGCAAGTTAAATTCTGCACTATATCCCCAACAACAGCAAGAATAGGCAAACGGCACAATACGCCATATACCACGATTGTGTTATTTTCAGCTCCCTGACAAACATTTTCAGGCAACACATGAGCATATTCTGCAATTTGTAAGTAACTTCGCAGCCAGAAATGGGAAAAAGAGCAACTGCCTTGCGACACGCATTCCGCACCTCGCTGCCTATAATGGCCGGATACGGATTCTTGGGACTGACCTACGGCATTTATATGCACGAGTTGGGCTTCAGCTTTGTATACCCCCTACTGCTCGCCATCACGGTATATGCCGGGAGCGCGGAGTTTCTGATAGGCAATATGCTGCTGGGCAGCTTCAGTCCGCTGCAGACCTTCATGATGGTGCTGATGGTAAACGCCCGCCACCTGTTCTACGGGCTCTCGATGCTCGACCGCTACAAGGGACTGGGATGGAAGAAATTCTTTCTCATCTTCGGCATGTCCGACGAAACATTCGCCCTGACCAGCACCGTCAGCATTCCCCGTGGCGTAGACCGCGGATGGTATCTGCTCGGCATCACCTGGCTCGACGAAACATATTGGGTAGTGGGGGCAACAGTGGGCGCACTGTGCGGAGAATGGATACCGTTCGATTTGAAGGGACTCGACTTTGTGCTCACCGCCATGTTCACCGCCATCTTTGCCGACAACTGGCTGCGCGAGGACACACACACCAGCTCCATAGCCGGACTCGCCATATCTGCGCTCTGCCTCGTTATCTTCGGGGCACAGAACTTCATACTGCCCGCCATGGCAATGATACTGCTGTTTCTCACCGTTGTCAAATCAAAGAAGAAAGGAGCCGCCGCATGACACTCACCCAACAGATAATGACTGTAGCCTGTGGCATACTTGCCACGATGCTCACACGCTTCGTGCCATTCCTCGTATTCCGTCCCGGCAAGCCCACGCCAAGAAGCATCAGCTATCTGGGCAAACTGCTGCCGGCATCCGTCTTCGCCCTGCTCGTGGTGTATTGTCTGCGCAGCGCATCTTCCTCGCCCGATGCCCTTGCACAGATTGCCGGCGTCATCGCAACACTGGCATTGCACGGATGGCGGCGCAACCTGATGTGGTCGATAGCGGCAGGAACGGCTTGCTACATGGTTCTCATAAGAATTTGAAGAAAATCCCTTTATTCTTATGATTTCGATTTATTATCACTATATTTGCAACGTGAAATAAATACTTCCGTTAATGCCAAGATATATACATCTGATAATAATATTGATTTCATTCTTTGCCACCACATCAAAAGGAGCACAGGCATCCTACAGTCTGTCGGAATACGAGCGGTGGGCAAAGCTCTCCACCGATTCGCTGATGAACCGCGGCAGGGAATATCTCGTCAGCGGCGACAAGCCAGACTCGGCACTCATCTGCTACACCATCGTTACGTCGAGATACAAGAGCGGAAAGGCTTCGCGGCAAGAGCTATACCAGTATGCCAAGGCTCTGAACAACATGGGATTTCTCTTTGCCGGGCATTATCTGGACTACGAGAAAGCATACTCGTATCTCACGCAGTCGCTGAAACTGTCGCAGGATAATCGCTTCAGCGACAATTTGCCATACGTCTATCTCAACCTTGCCGCCGTTTACGAGAACCGCAAATCGGTTTTCGGCATCAGCGACCCTAAGCACGACGCACTGAAGAACATGCGTCTTGCCTTCAAGAGTGCAACGAAGGAGAAGGAGTGGACCGTGGCATACACCTGTTTCACCAACCTGCTGAATATGGTGGCAGAAGACAATACACTGAACGGCATCCAGGAGGAGATAAGGATATTTAAGTCTATTTTCTCCAAACACCCCACCCCAATGGGGAAGTTTGCCATGGCACTGCTCTTATATCAAAAGGCATATTGCAAGGGTGACTACGGAATAGCCCTGTATCAAGCCTTGCAGATGAAGACCTTGGCGGCGGATATTCCCGACATCGGTATGGAATGCGAGCTGAGCGCACGCTGGAAAA
>CAKQDG010000095.1 GCA_934219025.1 uncultured Prevotella sp.
AATGGTTTCCTTTGTTTTTTATGTTTATCGCCCTCTGACAAGTAAAAATGCCAAAGGCATTACCGGTGGATTGGCGGGTTTCCGAGAGAGAACTTGTTCTCATGAGGAAATACGACAATACACCGGTAAGCCCGAGGAACGAGGGCTTTACTTGGCAGAGGGTGTTTTATTGGTTTTCGTCTAAAAAAAACATTTGCCACTTCCGATAATAAATACTTTCGCTCCAAATATCGGAAGAACCTTAATGTTTGCCCCCCAGATTCATTTCATCAGACAGAACCTTGAAGAAATCTATCCCTAACGCTATGGATATGCGGGCGAGCATGGCAGTGTCAATACTGTTTCTGTCAATCATCCTGTACATCGTGGAACGGTTGCATCCAAGTTCTCTGGCAAGCCAACCGGCAGAAAGGTTCTGCCGGTCGAGCTCTTCCTTTATGATTTGTCCTATGTTTACCATCTTGCCAAACATCAGGTTTAGAAACTAACACCTATACCTATCGACAGGCGCTGACTGCCCATAAAGTCTTTCAAATGGGAATCCATGGCAAAGCGATACTGATAGGTGAGACGCAATGCGAAATAAGAATACTTGGCACAGATACCCACCACTGGAGAGATTGCCCATGCAAGGTTTGCCTTCTCGTCGTCCTTAGTGTATTCCTGGATTTTCTTTGCCTTCTTGTCGGATTCGTCTTTCACCTTCAACACTCCGTCGGGATCGTTAGGATAACCTTTCTTGTCAGGATAGACGTCGTCCACATCATCGTCCACGCTATAGTTGCCGTAATAAGCCTTGGCAGTAACACCAGGACCAAAGAAAATCCACACGGGGTTTACTATCTTTACTGTCCAGCCAAAATTCACGTTCACCTCCGGAGCATCAGGTATCTTGCAGTTGCTGCGCATCATGTCAAACACCTTGCCATTCAAGCTCATCCCGAAGAATCCGCCAACTTTGTGCATGTTATACTTGCCGTAAGAGAATCCTATCGGCGTGTCCTTGGTGTATTCGTAGGTAAACACCCGCGAATGGTTTTTCTTCTGTAGCGTGAGCTGGTCAATGCGGTTTATCTGTGCCTGTGCCTGAACCATCGTTGGACAGTTGTTCTTCACGGCAATCTGATACAGTTCGCGCGCCTTGTCATACTGCTTCTCGTTGAAATAGAAGTCGGCCTGCTTGTAGTTCATGTCGCATTCGTTGTAGAACTTGGTCAGACAACTGTTGTAGCGGTTTGTGGCAAAGTTGTCGTATGGGTTAAGCTCCATCACCTTGTTGAAATAATCGCTCGCCGTGCTGTAGTCGAGCAGTTTGTAGCGCTCCTCGCCTTTGTCGCGATAATACATTATTGTGTCCACAAGGGCAATGTTTGCCTCATTCTCCACAGAATCACAGTCGGAACAGGCGCGCGCCACGTCAAACTGGTTGCGTGCCTCCTGATAGTTCATATTCTTGAGTTCCTCCATGCCCTTGTTTCTGTGTCCGCGGTAGCATCCGGCATCCACGGTGCTGTTGGGGTCGATAGCCTGGAAGGTGAGCACCTGCTTGGGTTTCAGGTCGTCGAGACTGATCACCGAGGTTACGTAGCCCGGCGACGTTATGGTGAGCACTCTGCCGCGGTATCTCTGGCCTGTTGGGAACTCGATATAGTACACCTTGTCCGACCCCTCAATCTCCGTGTTGTACGGCTCGGCGCTCTTGTCCATCGTAGACTCGAAACTCAGCGGAATGCTCTGGTTGCATTTTATGATTACTGCGGCGCGGTCGTTCTCGCCGGTGTAGACATCGTTGGGCTGCGACACATCGGTTATCTGCAGCAGATTTTGCGAATATGCCACACAAGCCATGAAACACATCAGGCAAAATGAAAGGATTCTTTTCATAATCAATAAAGTTTTTATGTTATTAATGTATTATCTCACTATTCTGAATGAACCGAGGTGGAACACGTCCTTCTTCTGCGTAACGATATTTCCGGCGGTATCCCTGTAGGGTTGCCACGTGCGCACCTGTATCAGTGGATTGTCGGAGTCGCGGAAGTCTACCATCAGGAAAAGATACCCCTCGTCTTGGTAGCGGTCGGTTTTCCATAGCTGCTTCAGCGTTACACCATAGATGTTGTCGTATTTGGGGTGTTCGGCAATCTCGATATCGGAGAATTTCACATTGATGTATTTCACCGTCTTGAACACCTTTGCAAGCCGTTCAAGGTATTCCTGCTTCGACTGCTTGATATACACCACCTTGTTGTTGGTCAGCGTCATCTTCGTCATGTCAGAATTAGGTTTTTCCTTCACCACGCGACCTGTGATGATAAGGGCCTTGTCGCTGAACACACTGTTGAGCATGGCATTGTCCTTGCGGTTGTATGCCGTGCGGAAGTTCTCGATGAAATCCACGATTATCTGGCGGCGCGAATAGTCGAGCTCCGACTGCTTCTCAGCCATGAGTTCCTCGTAGCGGTTCATCTCTATGGCTATAGCCACATTGGTTATCAGCCCCTTGGCATCATAGCTTATGGTGAGCTCCTGACGGGCTTCGGCTTCGTCGGCCTCAACCATGTCCACGGGTATTCCTCTCACCTGGTATCCGTTTTTCGTCTGCAGGCAGCGACAGCGGATAGACATCGGCGGACAGCTCAGGGCACTGCTCTTCCATATCTCGCGAATTTCGTCGATTGCAGATTTTGTAACGTTGTCTTTCGAGAGTTTCACAGTCTTCTCACCATTGTCGGCTGCCGCTCTGAAAGCATCTATCAGAGCTTTGGTATTGGTTTCCATTTTCTCCTTAATTTGCTGGGACACAACGCCATCGGTTATCTTAAACGTTGTGTCGGCAAAGGCGTAGCCAAAGCTTGTCAATGCAAAAAGTAAAATAATCAGTCTGTTTTTGATTTGCATTTTCATTTTCTTTTCTTGCTATATATGTTTTTAATGTCATTCTGAGGTATGTTGGCATAAAGGTCGGCACGTATCTCACCGCCGTCGGCAAACATCTGGTCCTGTGGCATGTGAACCACAAAGAGGTGGATCACGTTTCGTTCCCGGTTGTGCATCACGAGGTCTGCCTCTATCATATCCTTGTCTATCTTTGTTATGTTGCAGTAGATGTCCATATCTGCTGCAAGAACGAAATAGACAGAAGAGAGGGCCGTGGAAATTTTCTTCTTCCGGTTGCCGTAAAGATGTTGCGTGAGTTCCACCTTGCAGTTTTTGTCCACCACGTTCATCAACAGGCTTACAGCCGACTCCATCGGATAACGGCGGTCGAAAACCGGTTTGCCGGTAGCTGTGTCGATATATATATCAGAGCGCAGAGAGCTTATCTGAAAGGATTTGCCCCGAAGAAGTTTTATCCTCTCCTCGTTTGTGTCGGCAAGTTTATCCTTATTCACAACGAGCGTTCTGTGATAGTTCTCGCCGCCGGTATTGCCGGCAAGCTGCTCATATACAAGCATATCAGCATCTGCTTTGTCAAAGTTCTTCTGTTGTGCTGCGACAGGAGCCGTCAGCAAAAGCGCCACAGAAGCAAGCGCAATATTATGCAATATGTGTTTCATATCGGTCATTTTCATATTGGTTCGTTTGGTCTTGTTATGGAGAGCAAGGCTATTCTGTCTTCACGTTACGGCGCATCACCCCCACCCTTGTGTCACTCTTTTCTATCGAGCCCCTTGTCAGCGGATTCATCATGATGCTGAAGTTCACCGGCTCTTCGGTGGCAACGAGCACAAAGGCATCGTCGGACGTATTGTCGGGGGTTATGAACGGTTCTGACTTGAAGCCCACTGTGCTGAAGGCTGGAACGAGCAGATTGGCGCATGTTGCTTCTTCGTCAATTGGAAGTACAAGATATTTGTTGCCGTCTTTGTCGATATTCAGGATATTTACATAGAGCGTCTCGTCGGTATTGTTAGTAACGCGGGCATAACACGGAGTGTTTCGCCTGACGGCATTGCCAACGGTCTTTCCTGTTTCCACGTCTACCAGGTCGAACGACACATCAAAATCAGAGGCAATACTGTTGTTGCCGTCAAACAGTTGTTGTTCGGCTGTGCCGTGGGCTGATGTTCCGTCGTCAAGTATCTCCACAAGGCGCGCTGCCATAAGCGAATCTTTTGCCACCGCACGATATGATGTTCCCGTTACCTGCATGTACGCATCTGGGTGCACCATCTTCTTGGACGACGAGCCGAAGAGTTGTTTCACAAGATAGCCCATGTATTGCTTTGTAAGGTTTTTGGTCTGCTTCGACGACATGCCAACAAGGTCGCCCACGCTGTTCACACCTGCCCGAGTAAATGAAAACATCTTCTGCTTGCTCTCGTCTATCACCGTAACGGCACTCTCGGGAGCAATTTTCAGTTTCGTGGCGGGCGAAAGGTATTTGCGCGCCGATAGCGGAGAAAAGATTTTTCCTTGCTGTGTATAGGCCTTTCCCACAACAGAGTAAACCACATATTTCTGGGCACAGGCACCGAGCGGTAAAAGAGCAAGGAGCACTGCGGCTGCAATGGCTATTTTATTTCTCATAATTATATATATTAAAATGCTCTATTCCATTTGGGTTGATAAATATCGGGGTCTGCTTGAAGTCGGTGAGCTTTCTCACTTCCTTATACAGGAAATGCTCCAACTCCTGGGTAGACAGTCCTTCGGTGTGTTCCTCGCGAGCTGCACCATTGAGTGCCTCGACAAGTGCTTTGGTGAAAGCGCCGTTTCCCCACGATTCGTCCTCGCGCGACTTTGTGTCTGACGAACTTGAAGCATACAGCAGTATACCGTTCTTCGCCCGCTTCAACTGTTCTATAAAATGCGTAGTGGCGGCAGAACGACCTCCCTCAAAAAGGCCTCCCGAATAACAAGCATCAATAAAGGCTATGAGTTTGCCGTGGATGTCTTCTGCCTCGCTTCTGAAATCTGCCGCGCTGAAACATTCATACAGTTTGTCGGTGTTGCAGCCGTATGGCATGAAATAAAAGCGGTCTTTCTCGTCTTTCATCCCGTGACCGGCAAAGAAGAAAATGCAGACGTCTGTCGGCGAGGCTTCCTGCTTCAGCCATTCCATCGCCTCAAAGATGTCGGCACGGCTTGCCTCGCTGTCACAGAGCAGTTTCACTTCCACTTCTTCATACGGCAAACCTTTCTTCGCAGCTATTGCCTTGGCAAAGTCCTGAGCATCCTTGCAGGTATATTTCAGCTTGGGCAACTTGGGGTCGTTATAGTCGCCCACACCTATTGCCACGACAAAAAGTTTAGGAAGTTCGAGAGATGTGGTTTCACGGATAAGACGTATCGTTGCCGGTTCGCTATTGCCGTTTTTGTTTTGGGCATACATCATCACGGTGCAGTCGTGGCGAGGCAGGTCCACGTCTATTGTGTTTGCAGCCCTCACGGCTCTCGTTGCCGGCTGGCGCTGTCCGTCCACCATCACCACTATTTTCGTACTGTCGCTACTGTTGCCGGCAAGCAACTGATACTTCAGCTTTATCTGGTCAGTGTGAAACAACGACTGATCTTCCGGATAAAGTATTTTCAACACAGGAGAGGAATTGGGGGCAGACATTCCAACTGCTTTCGGGGCAGAAGGAGCTACGGTTTCCGCCTCCGACGAAGCTGCCGGACAACTTTCCTTGTCGGCTTTTATCTGACCTGGACCTTTTATCAGGCGTGGTTTTGGCGCAGCGTCTGTTTTCGTCATTTCATCACCTGCAGAAGAAGGAGACTGTTCAGTTTGTGGAGCAGATTTGCATGACGGAGCCGGCGCGACGTCTGCCGTTTCAGCTCCTTCCATTCCCGGTATATCCACTTCAACAGAATAATCGTCGGCAAGAGTCTCCTTTACTGTTGTTTTGAGTGCAGGCTGACTTTTTTCCACGGGGTTCTTCATAACATTTTTCTTGCCGGTAGGTTTCTTTTCCACTGAAACATTATCTACAGGTTTCTTTTCTGTCCCGTCTTCTGCAATCATTTTCCACCTATGCCCTTCTTCCTCGTCTTGCTCCACGAGTATTCCCTTCGAATAGCAGTCGGCAAGTGTCAGTTGGGCACGCTTGTAGTTGTTGTCGGCAGACTGTATCAGCAAGGATGCGGCCTTGTCGTAATCACGCGGCACTCCCCTGCCGTTCATATAGCAATATGCCAAATTATACTGAGCTTTGGCAAAATTCTGTTTTGCCGACCTCTTGAACCACATCGCCGCCGATGTGTAATTGCGCTCTATGCCCTCACCATTATAATATGCGTAGGCAAGATTGAACTGTGCTTCGGCATTGCCCGCGGCTGCGGAGAGCTGATATGCCTTGGCTGCCTCAACAAAGTTTCCCTGACGATACAATGAATCTCCGCGATGGAGAGTTGCCATACCCTTATCATCAGACGGCATCGCCAATACTGTGATTGCAGAAAACAGCATGACGGGAAGTATTGCGTATTTTTTAATCCCCAACATAGAATATCGATTTTTTGATAAACTTTAATTTAGTATGTTTCGACAGCATCATTATTATCCACTTATACTGCAGGCGCGCAGTCTCGACAAGTGCAAGTCCTACAAGGGGATAAAGCAGACTGACATAATAGTTGTATTTGGTGAAGAACAGAAAACTTATCCATACGAGCAGTGCCGTAAGAAGGAAATAGTACAACTTTATCCAGTACAGATAATAATACGGATGCTTCCGCGTGAGATATGTTGCCATCATCGATGACATATAACAAAGAATAAAAGTGAGAAGAATACTCATAAAGTCGCTTATAACATAAACTCTATGATGCATCATGGACGAAAGCATGGCAAACGCCTGGATTTTCATTCCCGGCATCTTGCCAAGGGGAGTTATATGGGTATCGGCTTCTTCGTTGATAGTGCCAAGTATCACTATCTTTCCCTTTATCAAATTCTTGTATTCAAGCACTTTGTCATATGGAATAACGACAAAGTCTGTATGAGAATACTCTATGTTGCGCTGCTTGGGCAACTGCTCTTGCGGCTTTACTCCAGTATATTTGCAAACTGCCATATACGGCAGAGAGTAAATCACATCGTTGTTTATATGTTCATTCTGCGAGTATTTTCTTATGCAACCATAACCCTCACCTGATATAACATTACTGAAAGCCCATGTCAATCCGTCTCCCTCGCAACTGAAAAACGAACGGCGCACTTTACTGAACTTGTCGTTCGTGTAATCATAGTCTGTCAGTTTGCACGACAGGACTGCATTGTCGAGTCCTGCCACAGCATTTATCAGATACTCATTCTCTGCTTCGTCGTAACTCGGACGCTCAAAGATAAGGTCGATTACAAAAACTTTTGGCCTGCAACTGTTTACGGCTGTCATGCAGTCTGCAATTTTTCTCCTGTCGTACAACTCGGTCATGTCTACAAGCACTATATCGTTGTTTATCTCCTTTACTCCACTGCTGTTTTGTATCTCGTAATACACATCTGTCATGGAAAAATCGCTAAAAGCTTTCTTCACCGGATTTACTACAGTCAAATTAATCGAAGCAAAAGCCAACAGCCATCCCATAAACATAACGAGCAACGTTACCATGAGATGATCAATACTCAGAATACGGCCAATCGACAGATTCTTAAGTCTAAGCAATCTAAATATATTCTTTTTCAAATATAATATTCTTTAAGGTGCAACTTATCTTACATACAGTAGTTTTCTTTTTTTTATTCAAGACTCACCAAATGTTGGTGCGTGCTTAAAGTTTCCTTAATTTACATAAATTTAGGATAACTTTTGCAAAAGTAATGAAAAATGTAGACATTTAATTATACACACTGTCGCAAAATTGCGACAGTAATGTGATGCTATGTTTACTATTATACCCCAGTTCGGGATAAGATGCCCCGTTTCAAGGCGAACATTACTATTCTGAATAAGGTTACATGTATCTAACAGCCATCCATAGATATAGGATGGTTGCTAAGCTAAAAAATCCTCAATGAAAATGTGCAGTTTTAGAAGAGGCTCAACTGTCTTGTGTTTTCAATGGTATATCCGACAAGAGTCTTCGGCTTGTTGTCAAAGAAGCAGTATGCTCCCAATGCAGATATGAGATTCATAATGAAAATTTTATAATTCCTTATCCCGAACTGGGGTAATCCATAACACAAGAATATAGAAGAGAGAACAACAATAATAACAATAAATTTTTCATATCTGAATAAAAAAATTACAAACCAAATTTTTTCTTAAATAGTTCGTGACTTATATTTTTTACTGGGTAATATAGTTTCTCCATACCTTTAATTAATTTATTCCATCCATGCCAATTTATTCCAAAGTATTACCTCAGTTCGGGATAAGAAATTATAAAAAAAGAGTGTAAAAAAGTTGGTAGTCTAACAAATATTTTGTACCTTTATAGGT
>CAKQDG010000096.1 GCA_934219025.1 uncultured Prevotella sp.
CTTCGTCTATCGGTTAGGACGAGAGATTTTCATTCTCTAAAGAGGAGTTCGACTCTCCTAGGGACTACAAATAAAAATAAAAAGGAATAATAACAAGATGGCAAATCACAAATCATCAATCAAAAGAATCCGCCAGGATAAGAAAAAGAATTTGCACAACAGATATTATGCAAAGACTATGCGCAATGCAGTTCGCAAGTTGCGCGCAATTACAGACAAGGAAGAGGCTGTGAAGTTGTACCCAAGCGTACAGAAGATTTTGGACAAGTTGGCTAAGACTAACTTGATTCACAAGAACAAGGCTGCAAACATCAAGTCAAGCCTTGCTCAGCACATCAATAGCCTTGCATAATACACTCTGTTATTAAACAAGTAAACAAGACGCCGCAATCAAATAAGATTGCGGCGTCTTTGTTTTTATACATTTGTCAGTACGGATATTCTTGCACTTTGTTTTGCATATTGTTGCACTTGTAATATGCCTGTTTTATACGCTTGACTCAAAGTTTTGCCATTGTTGCGAAATCAGCAAAGCAATGCTTCTCCTGGAGCAAAGCAATGCTTCTTCGGGAGCAAAGCAATGCTTCTCTCGGAATGAAGCCATGCTTCTTTCAAGGAGAATTGAAGATTTGTGGCTGGCACATCATGTCGGAAGGCTCTGAAACAAAGCACTTTTGGAAAAACTTCGGGATGTAGGGAAGGTAAAGATTCACTTTTAAGAAAAAAAGTTTCCTAATGTCAAGAAAAATGGTTATCTTTGCCCCTTGAAAATACAAACAGACAATGTCAGAAAATCAAATAAACGAGAATAATTATTCAGCCAGCAACATTCAGGTGCTGGAAGGATTGGAAGCCGTGCGCAAGCGTCCGGCAATGTATATCGGAGATATAAGTGAAAAGGGACTTCATCACCTGGTAAACGAAACCGTAGACAACTCTATCGACGAGGCGATGGCAGGCTATTGCACGCACATCGAAGTAACAATCAATGAAGACGAGTCTATCACCGTGCAGGATAACGGACGCGGTATTCCGGTAGACGAGCACAAGAAACTCCACAAGTCGGCACTCGAGGTGGTAATGACAGTGCTCCACGCAGGAGGAAAATTCGACAAAGGTTCATACAAGGTCAGCGGCGGACTCCACGGCGTTGGTGTGAGCTGCGTGAATGCCCTGTCCACAAAAATGATGTCGCAAGTGTTCCGCGACGGCAAAATATACCAGCAGGAATACGAAAAAGGAAAACCACTATACCCCGTAAAGGTTGTGGGAACGACAGAACTTCGCGGAACACGCCAGCAGTTCTGGCCAGACCCAACAATCTTCACAACGACATTATACAAATATGACATCATCGCCAAGCGCATGAGAGAACTGGCATATCTGAATGCCGGCATAACAATCACACTCACAGACATGCGCCCCGACGAAGAAGGAAAAACACGTCAGGAAGTGTTCCATGCAAAAGAGGGACTCAAGGAATTTGTGCGCTACGTAGACCGCCACCGCACACACCTCTTCGACGACGTGATATATCTGAAAACGGAAAAGCAGGGTATTCCAATCGAAGTTGCCATAATGTACAACACCGATTACAGCGAGAATATCCACTCCTATGTGAACAACATCAACACAATAGAAGGCGGTACACACCTCGTGGGATTCAGAATGGCACTGACGAGGACACTGAAAAAGTATGCCGACAACGACCCTGTAATATCCAAGCAAATAGAAAAAGCAAAGATAGAGATAGCCGGAGAAGACTTCCGCGAAGGACTCACTGCCGTTATCTCGATAAAAGTGGCAGAGCCGCAGTTTGAAGGACAGACAAAAACAAAACTCGGAAACAGCGAAGTGGCAGGAGCCGTGCAGCAGGCAGTGTCCGAGGCTCTCTCATACTATCTCGAGGAACATCCGAAAGAAGCAAAGATGATTTGCGACAAAGTGATACTCGCTGCAACAGCACGTATCGCAGCTCGCAAAGCCCGCGAGAGCGTGCAGCGCAAAAACCCGATGACCGGAGGCGGACTGCCGGGAAAACTCGCCGACTGCTCAAACCGCGACCCGAAAGAATGCGAGATATTCCTCGTCGAGGGAGACTCCGCAGGAGGTTCGGCAAAACAGGGACGCGACCGCTATCGTCAGGCCATCCTTCCGCTGAGAGGAAAAATCCTGAATGTGGAAAAGGTGATGTGGCACAAAGTGTTCGAGAGCGAGTCCGTGATGAACATCATACAGAGTATCGGAGTGCGATTCGGCGTGGACGGCGAAGACGACAAAGAAGCCAACACCGACAAACTGCGCTACGACAAGATTATCATCATGACCGATGCCGATGTCGATGGATCACACATCGACACCCTTATCATGACCCTCTTCTACCGCTTCATGCCAAAGGTAATCCAGGAGGGACACCTGTATATCGCCACCCCGCCACTCTATCTGTGCACATATAAGAATAAGGTGAAGGAATACTGCTACACCGACCAGCAGCGCCAGGCATTCCTCGATAAATACGGCAATGGAGTGGACGACGACAAAAATATCCATACCCAGCGCTACAAAGGTCTGGGCGAGATGAACCCAGAGCAGCTATGGGACACCACAATGAACCCGGAGACCCGTTTGCTGAAACAGGTGAACATCGAAAACGCAGCCGAGGCAGACGAGATATTCTCAATGCTCATGGGCGACGATGTGGAGCCGCGTCGCCAGTTTATCGAAGAAAACGCCACATACGCCAACATCGACGCATAGTGGCAGAGGGCTAACCAAACTTGCCCGGTTATCATAGTCGTCAGATTACTCCGAGTGGTCCGGCCAGTCCGAGCCAGTCCGAGCCGTCCGAGCCGTCCGAGCCGTCCGAGCCGTCCGAGTAGTCCGAGTAGTCCGAGTAGTCCCTCTTTAATTAAGGAAAAAACTCCAATAAAAACAACCAATAAAAGAATCCAAAGGGCACGATGAGGAAGAAAAATCCCCGTCGTGCCCTAATTTATTGCCCAAACTATTGCATAAATTAATGATTATTACTAACTTTGCAGCGTTCAGTGGAATGGGGAGCCCCGAAGGAGCTCCTCATTTTATTTTAAATCCCCAGTCGGACAAATAATACAGGGATGACATTATTCTATATCCGGCAAAGGGACGACACAACTTATTTTATATTTATGATAGACAAAAAAGTAGTTGAGAACCTGGTAAATCAATGGCTCGAAGGTAAAGACTATTTCCTTGTAGACATTGAAATTAGTCGCGACGACAGAATCGTAGTGGAAATCGATCATGCCGACGGAGTGTGGATAGAAGATTGCGTGCAGCTCAGCCGCTTCATCGAAGACAACCTTAACCGTGACGAAGAAGACTATGAACTGGAAGTGGGCAGTGCAGGACTCGGACAGCCTTTCAAAGTAAAACAACAGTATCTGAACTTCGTCGGAAAAGAAGTGGAAGTGCTCGATGCCGAAGGAAAAAAATGGAAAGGCATCCTGAAACATGTGGACGACAACGGCGACTTTGTGGTTACTACAAAGGAAAAAATAAAGAAAGAAGGAGCAAAACGCCCCGTGATTGAAGATGTGGACCACAACTTCAACATGAACAACGTGAAATATACAAAATACCTAATAAGTTTCAAATAAGCTATGGCAGCAAGAAAAAATGAAGAAGAGACCGTAAGCATGGTCGACACCTTCCGTGAATTCAAAGAGACGAAAAACATCGACCGCACCACTCTTATGAGTGTGCTCGAGGAAAGCTTCCGCAACGTTATCGCAAAAATCTTCGGTAGCGACGAAAACTTCGACGTTATCGTAAACCCGGACAAGGGCGACTTTGAAATATACCGCAACCGAACAGTGGTTGCCGACGGCGTGGAACACGATGAAAACAAAGAAATAACCCTCACCGAGGCTCGCAAAATACAGCCCGACTACGAGGTTGGAGAGGACGTGAGCGAGAAAGTGGACTTTAGCAAGTTCGGACGTCGCGCCATCCTCACTCTGCGCCAGACTCTGGCATCAAAAGTGCTCGAACTCGAACACGACAGCCTTTACAACAAATACAAAGACCGTGTGGGACAGATTATCAGCGCCGAGGTCTATCAGGTGTGGAAACGCGAAGTGCTCCTCGTTGATGACGAGAACAACGAACTCATCTTGCCAAAAGGTGAACAGATACCGCGCGACCAGTACCGCAAAGGCGAGGCCGTGAGAGCAGTCATCCTGAGAGTTGACAACGAGAACAACAACCCGAAGATAATCCTCAGCCGTACAAGTCCGGTGTTCCTGCAGAGACTGCTCGAACAGGAAGTGCCAGAGATTAACGACGGACTCATCACCGTGCAGCGCATAGCTCGCATGCCGGGAGAAAGAGCTAAAATCGCCGTTGAAAGCTACGACGAACGCATCGATCCGGTAGGAGCCTGCGTGGGAGTGAAGGGTAGTCGTGTACACGGCATCGTGAGAGAACTCTGCAACGAGAATATCGACGTAATCAACTATACGTCAAACATCAAACTCTTCATCCAGCGTGCACTGAGCCCGGCAAAAGTGTCGAGCATCAACGTTGATGAAGAAAACCACAAGGCAGAGGTATACCTCAAGCCTGAGGAGGTGTCGCTCGCTATCGGACGCGGCGGAATGAACATCAAGCTTGCAAGTATGCTTACTGAATACACAATCGATGTGTTCCGCGAAGTGCAGGAAGGAGAGGAGGAAGAGGATATCTACCTCGACGAATTCTCCGACGAAATCGATCAGTGGGTTATCGACGCCATCAAGGGCATCGGACTCGATACGGCAAAGGCCGTGCTTAATGCTCCGCGTGAGATGCTCGTGGAGAAAGCCGACCTTGAGGAAGAGACTGTTGACCATGTACTCAACGTGTTGAGAGCAGAGTTCGAATAAAGTTGAGAGTAGAGCTCCAATAAAAAAGAAAAGAAGAAGGGTTAAATAATAAAGTATGAGCATCAGATTAAACAAAGCAATTAGTGAATTGAATATAGGACTTCAAACGGCAGTTGATTTCCTGAAAAAAAGAAGTGAGCTGGGAGCCGCTCCCGAAGGACCGAACTCAAAGCTCACTGAAGGACAGTATAATGCCCTTGTGGAAGAATACAAAACGGATAAGGAAGAACGTTCACAGGCTGAAAAACTGTTCCAGAAACGTCCGAAGGAGAAGAAAAAGACTGACAAGAAAACTGAGCACAACAATGAGCCTCGTCAGCCTCAGAAATTCACTCCATTAGGAAAGATAGACCTCGACAGTCTGGGTAAGAAGTCATCAGTACAATCTGCTGCTTCTACTGCAAAACCCGACAACAACAAGGCTAAGGCTTCTGCCGTAAGCCAGCCAAGCGAAAATAAACCTGCGGTTCATAACACAGAAGCGAAAACTGTCGACAAACCTGCAAATGGTGTGCAGCATGCTGCAAAACAAAACGTGAATGCTGAACCGAAAAAGCAACAGGAAAACAAACCGGCTGCCAACCACAACGAACCGCAGCGCCCGGCAAAGGTTGCTGAAACACAACCTGTTACAGCAGCAAAGGTTGAGGCACCACAGACTACACCTGAAACTCAAAACGAGAAAAAGGAAAGTCAGGAATCAAAGGTGTTTACGCTGAAAAGCGAGAAAAAACTCGCACCGAAGGTTAATGTGCTCGGAAAAATAGACCTCGACGCACTGAACCAAAGCACTCGCCCTAAAAAGAAAAGCAAGGAAGAGCGCCGAAAGGAGCGTGAGGAAAAAGCTCACAACGCAAATGGCAACGGAAACGGAGAGCGCAAGAAACGTCAGCGTATTACAAAGGAAAAGGTTGATATCGCTGCTGCTGCAAAGCAAAACAACGGTGGACAGCAGGGACAGAAAAACGGCGGTGGAAGCAACAAAAAGAAAAACCGTAAGCGCGGCGGGCAGAAGCCGGCCGAGGTTAATGAAGAGGACGTAGCACGCCAGGTAAAGGAGACTCTTGCTCGTCTTACAAGCAAGGGACAGAACAAGAAAGGCGCAAAATACCGCAAGGAGAAGCGTGATGCAGCCCAGGAGCATCTGAAGGAGCAGCGCGCAGAGGAAAAGGCAGAGAGCAAAATCCTGAAACTTACGGAGTTTGTTACCGTCAGCGAACTTGCCAACATGATGAACGTGTCTGTGAACCAGGTTATCGGAACATGTATGAGCGTCGGCATCATGGTGTCTATCAACCAGCGTCTTGATGCAGAGACTATCAACCTCGTTGCCGAGGAGTTCGGATTCAAGACCGAATACGTAAGTGCAGAGGTTTCCGAGGCTATCAACGAGGAACCTGATGATGAGAACGATCTCGTGCCGCGCGCTCCTATCGTAACGGTGATGGGACACGTAGACCACGGTAAGACTTCTCTGCTCGACCATATCCGCAATACCAATGTCATCGCCGGCGAGGCTGGTGGTATCACTCAGCACATCGGTGCATACAACGTTACATTGCAGAACGGCAGACATATCACGTTCCTTGATACTCCGGGTCATGAGGCATTTACTGCCATGCGTGCCCGCGGTGCTCAGGTTACGGATATCGCCATCATCATCATCGCTGCCGACGACAGCGTGATGCCTACCACCAAGGAGGCTATCGCACATGCTCAGGCTGCCAACGTGCCGATGGTGTTTGCCATAAACAAGATTGATAAACCGGGTGCTAACCCCGACAAGATACGCGAGGACCTTGCCAATATGAACCTCCTTGTAGAGGAGTGGGGCGGTAAGTATCAGTGCCAGGAGATTAGCGCAAAGAAGGGCGTCGGCGTTGAAGACCTTCTTGAGAAAGTTCTTCTTGAGGCTGATATGCTCGAACTGAAGGCTAATCCTAACCGTAAGGCTACGGGTAGCGTAATCGAGTCGTCGCTCGACAAGGGTAGAGGATATGTATCTACTGTGCTTGTAAGCAACGGAACTCTTCGTGTTGGCGACAATGTTATCGCCGGTACAAGCTACGGACGTATCAAGGCTATGTTCAACGAGCGTAACCAGCGCATCGAGGAGGCTAAACCTTCTGAACCGGCTACTATCCTCGGACTGAACGGTGCTCCTACTGCAGGTGATGCTTTCCACGTGCTCGACTCTGAACAGGAAGCTCGCGACATCGCCAACAAGCGTCTGCAGCTGCAGCGTGAGCAGGGCTTGCGCACTCAGAAGCGCTTGACTCTCAGCGATATCAGCCACCGTATCGCCCTTGGTTCATTCAAGGAACTTAACATCATCGTTAAGGGTGATACCGACGGTAGTATCGAGGCATTGAGCGACTCGTTCATCAAGCTCTCTACCGAGAAGATTAAGGTGAACGTAATCTACAAGGCCGTAGGTCAGATTTCAGAGAGCGATGTTACTCTTGCCGATGCATCTGATGCCCTTATCGTAGGTTTCCAGGTGCGTCCTTCATCGGCAGCCCGCAAGCTTGCCGACCAGGAGGGTGTTGAAATCAACACATACTCTATCATCTACGACGCCATCGAGGATGTCAAGTCGGCAATGGAGGGTATGCTCGACAAGGTTGTCAAGGAAGTTGTTACCGGACAGGTTGAGGTTCGCGAGGTTTACAAGATATCTAAGGTCGGCACCGTTGCCGGAGCCTTCGTTACCGAGGGTAAGGTGCACCGCAGCGACAAGGCTCGTCTCGTTCGCGACGGCATTGTTGTCCACACCGGCGAAATCAACGCCCTGAAGCGTTTCAAGGACGACGTCAAGGAGGTTGGCGTAAACTTCGAGTGCGGTATCTCTCTCGTTAATTTCAACGACATCCAGGTGGGCGACGTTATCGAGACGTTCACCGAGATTGAGGTAAAACAGAAACTGTAAAGTGTAATAGATAAGTAACAGGAAGGCTCCAACCGGTAAAGTTCCGGTTGGAGCCTTTTTATCTTGCAAATCCGGAAAAATATTAAACTTTGCCACCGTATATAAGTTCATACAAATATGAACATACTACGGGTGAACAGTGGCATCATTGGCAGTATAACGGTGCAGCACTTGTGCTTTATGGTAAAAATGGCGGCGGAATTCATAAAAAAAGAAAATAAATCGGGGCATTTTCTTTTTTTTATACTTTAATGACTATATTTGCACGATTTATATAGCATTATATAACAGATGTTGTTAAAACAATAAGTTTTTTTAGATGAACGTAATAACGAAAACAGTTCAATTGCCTGATGGCAGAACCATCAGCATTGAAACCGGGAAAGTGGCAAAACAGGCCGACGGCTCTTGTGTGCTCCGTATGGGCAACACCGTATTGCTCGCCACTGTTTGTGCCGCAAAAGATGCAGTTCCCGGAACAG
>CAKQDG010000097.1 GCA_934219025.1 uncultured Prevotella sp.
GGCATTTCGGGATGAAAAATGAATAAATTCAGAATTGCAATTCTTATCTTTGCAATTCTTGTCCTCCTCTCAATTTGCACTATCTTTGCAACGAATTAAGTAAAGTCGGAAACGATGGAACATTTCAGCAACGCTTATACAAACAATAATACGCATAGTCTTATGACTGACGACGCTTTTATCATACCACTGTTGCGCAACGGCGAAGAACAGGCTTTTAAGCTACTCTTCGACCGCGAATATGAAAAGCTGTGCCGCTTTGCAAACTGCATGATTCATGATTTCATGACTGCAGAAAGTATCGTCGACGATGTGATGTTCAACATTTGGGAGAACCGTAAGGATATCGTCATTACTCAGAGTCTGCATGCATATTTGACAAGAGCTGTGCGCAACAGATGTATCAACGAACTGAAGACTCGACTGCAGCGGCTGGCGAAGGAAACGACGGAGCTGAAGCTGAATGCCGAAGCGGAAATGCTTGAAGTGGTGTTCCGCGACGACAGCTTGCCGATAGACAGTCTTATTGGCGAGGAACTCGAAGAAAAGATAAGTAAGGCAGTAGGGATGCTGCCCGAAGAATGTAGGAAGGTTATGGAGAAAAGTCGCTTTGAAGGATTGTCATACAAGGAGATTGCTGCAGAGATGGGAATCTCTACCAACACCGTGAAATACCACATTAAAAACGCATTAGCCTTTTTGCGCAAGAATCTTGACGGATACCTTAAATGGATCGTTATCGCCATGCTCATGAGATAATGAAAAGAAATGAGTTAATATCCTATACCTTATTATATATAGTATAATCAAGAAAAAACAGGACAAAAACTAAAAAAAACAATATTTCCACTACCCTACCCTCCAAATTTATTGTCTATATTAATGAAAAAGGAAAATAATATGAAGAGGAAATACAACAATGCAGATATCGATGCGATGACAGAACGTTATATTGCCGACAGGAATGACATGGAGGCAATAAACTTTCTGAAGGATGCTGCCATGGAATCGGAAGACAACAGATTGAGGATTCGAAGAAATCTGGAATTGTGGTTCTCTTCTTCTACAGACGACAACAAGCAGCAATTTGATAAAGCTGCCGCCTATGAACGCTTCTGCAACCATACTGCCACATATTCTCTCCGCAAAAAGAGAAAGACAAGATTATTCAAAGTAATGAAAGTGGCTGCCGCCATTGCTTTGATTGCCGCCCTTCCATGGATGGGATACAGATTTGCAGACAACTGGAATTCAAGTCGGCTTGCCTGCGTCTGCGTGTCTACGCCAAAAGGATCTATATCTGAAGTAACACTACCCGACGGTTCGAAGGTTTGGCTGAATGCAAATTCGAGAATTGAATACACAAACGACTTCGGCACCGACAACCGCAACGTGAAACTCACCGGAGAGGCTTGCTTCGATGTAAAGAAGAACAAGAGGTTGCCGTTCTGTGTCAATTCAAAATCAGCAAGTCTGAAAGTGCTCGGAACGAAATTCACTTTCCGCGACTATCCGGAAGACAACTGTATGACAGTTCAGCTGATACGCGGACATGTTGACATCATGAGCAGCAAGACGGGGAGACACATGGAAATGCTGAAGGACGAGAAGATGACTATCAACAAAACGACCGGCAGCATGGACAAACGAAAGACTGACGCAAGCAAATCTGACTCTTGGATACACGGAGAACTCTTCTTCGACGAAATGCCAATGGAACAGATAGCAAAAGTGCTTGAGCGCACATACAACGTAAGGATAGAAGTGGCACCGCAAATGAGAAACAAGGCATTCTATCTATCCTTCAATTCTGCCGGACAAACTATCAGCGACGTTCTGAAGACTATGGCAGAGACTAACCGAATGAAATTCCGTAAAACAGAAGACGGAAGGTACATAATATACTGATAATACACGAAATAACATAACAACAACCTATAAAAATATCCTACAGCCTATGACATAACAAAAAAACACATAAAAGTATATTAGGAACGAGCACATAGCATGTGCAAAGAAAAAAATCATCAATAATTATCTATCAAACTAACTTTATTTTATGAACAATTACCAAAAAGCAATTTTCATGGCTTCTGCCCTGTTATGCATGAACCTTACAGCAACAGCGCAGCAAGTATCGCTCAACGTGAATAAAGTGAGCGTGAAACAGGCGATGAACCAACTGAAAGAGAAAACGGGTTACACCTTTGTTTTCTCATCATCCGACATCAACAACAAACAAGTGGTGAGCGTATCGGCAAAGAATGCCGACCTCTCGGATGTAGTGGAGCAGATTCTGAAGGGACAGAAGGGTATCGACTACAAAATCGAGGGCAAGAACATCATTACCACAAAGGCAAGCCACAACACCGTGAGACGTACTGCTGCCACAAAGGGACAGCTACAGTCGCAGACAAAGGACGACAAGCGCCGCGTGGCTGGAAGAATAATCGACGAGAACGGTGAACCGATGATTGGCGTTACCGTTACTGCCGACGGAGTGGTTGGCGGAGCGATTACCGATCTCGACGGCAACTTCGTGCTCGACGGAGTGCCACAGACGACAAAGAATATCCACGTAAGCTATATTGGCTACGAGGAAAAGAACATACAAATAGCTTCGGGAGCCATGAAGATAAAGATGGCACCCGACAATAAACAGCTCGACGACGTGGTGGTTATCGGTTACGGAACGGTGAAGAAGAACGACCTAACCGGTTCTGTTTCAGCCATTAAGCCCGACGAATTCAACAAAGGAGCGAAGTCAAGCGCACAGGATGCTCTCGTGGGTAAAGTTGCCGGAGTGAACGTGGTTTCAAGTTCTGGTGCCCCAGGCTCCGGTTCTACGATCCGTATCCGTTCGGGAGCTTCTCTCTCAGCATCAAACGACCCGCTGATTGTTATCGACGGAGTGCCAGTGGACAACTCTACCATCGAGGGCGGAGGTAACGTTATCGGTAACCTCAACCCTAACGACATCGAGACATTCACCGTGTTGAAGGACGCATCGGCTACGGCTATTTATGGTTCGAGAGCTTCAAACGGTGTGATTGTTATCACGACGAAGAAAGGAACCAGCGGAGCACCGAAATTCAACTATACGGCAAACTTCTCGCTGAGTTCTACGGCAAAACGCCTGAAGGTTTTGAGCGCCGACGAGTTCCGCAAGTTTGTACCTACCGTTACTGGAGTACCAGAGAATGTGGTGCTCGGAGAGAATAACACCGACTGGCAGGACGAGATCTACCGCACGGCTTTCGGTATGGACCACAATATTTCCATGGCGGGAAATATCAAGAAGAAGGCTCCAGTGAGAGTGTCGCTCGGATACACGAACCAGAATGGTATCATAAAGACAAACAGCTATAAACGATACACTTTCGACGGTGGCATATCCCCGAAATTCTTTAAAGACCATCTCTCGCTGAACGTTAATCTGAAGGCATCCATGGAGGATAATGCACGCATCGACGAATCGGTTGTGGGCAACGCTCTGTCGTATGACCCGACAAGACCGGTGCGCACGGGCAGTGCTACGGCTTCTACCGACCCTGGTCTTGGCTACTTTATATGGATGAACGGCAACTCGCCGATGGCGATACAGACTGACAACCCGGTGGCTCAGCTCGAGCTACAGAACCTGCGCAATAAACTCTACCGTTCTATCGGCAATATGTCGGTAAACTATAAAGTGCATGGTTTTGAGGACTTGCAACTGAACATGAACCTTGGTTACGATGTTTTGGAAAGCAAATACAACAAGGATGTACCTCAACTTGCCGGTATGATGTACACATCAAACAAAAAGGACGGTACGGGTCTCGACTTCGATTCAAAGCAGAACAAGCGGAATACCCTGCTCGACCTTTATGCCAACTACCAGCATACGTTTGCCGGGAAACATGATTTCGGAGCCATGGTGGGATATGGATGGCAGCACTTCTGGAAGAAGTACAACGAGACAACGCTGTCGCCAGACGGGACAGAGATTTTCTCTCCAAAGCATTATGAATCTGAATATTACCTGCTTTCACTCTACGGCAGATTGAACTATACCTACGACAACAAGTATATGGTTACGGCAACGTTGCGTTCTGACGGTTCATCGAGATTTGCCAAGGGCAACAGATACGGTTACTTCCCTTCTGTAGCATTGGGATGGAAGATTTCGGAGGAGAAATTCTTGAAGGACAACAAGGTGCTCACGAATCTCAAACTACGATTGAGCTACGGACAGACCGGTCAGCAGGATATCATCAACGACTATCCTTACATGACTACATTCTCCGTTTCATACCCCGAGTCAAGCTATCTCTTCGGCGACACATGGTACAAGACGTACCGTCCGAACGGTTACGACAGAGACATCAAGTGGGAGACTACCGAGACATGGAATGCCGGTATTGACTATGGATTCCTGAACAACCGTATCTATGGTTCTATCGATGTTTACAAGCGTCATACCAAAGATTTGCTTAATACCATTCCGGTTATATCAGGAGTGAACTACTCTGCCGTGCTGACGACTAATATCGGAGAGATGGACAACAAGGGTGTTGAATTCTCTATCAATGCCGTACCGGTGCAGACTAAGGATTTCTCATGGAATGTAGGACTGAACTATACATGGAATGACTCGAAGATTACGAAACTGAATACAGTGGATACTGAAGGCTCTTATGTAGAAACAGGAGCTATCTCTGGAACAGGAAAGTTTGTTGAGTGCTTTATGGTGGGCAAACGCCCATACACGTTCTATCTGGCAAAGCAGGCTTACGACGAGAATGGTAAGCCGATGGAGGGAAAATACGTGCAGCCCGACGGGACTATAGACACCAAGGAGACGAGACAAGCAAGCCGTTGCGCACTACCTAAGTCTTATCTCGGCTTCAACACTCAGTTCACTTACAAGAACTGGGAACTTGGCATCACCGGTCATGGTTCGTTCGGCAACTACATATACAACTATGTAAAGGCGAACCAATACCAGCAGCAGGTGTACAGCGACCAGGGTAACTTCTCGAATATACTTAAGTCTACGGCAAGCAGCGGATTCCAGCAGCAACAGCTCTATTCCGACTACTTCCTCGAGAAAGGCGACTTCTTCCGTATCGACAACATAACACTGGGTTATACCTTCCCGAAACTGTGGAACAGTTCAAGCAGTCTGAGAGTGTCTGCTTCTGTACAGAACGTATGCGTAATAACAGGATATTCAGGTCTTGACCCGGAAATCTACAACGGCATAGACCGCGACGTTTATCCACGTCCACGTACATTCTCTATTTCAGCAAATCTTAACTTCTAACAACTTAAAAGGAAACATAACGTATGAAAAAGAATATATTGAAAACTATGATATTCGGCATAATCGGATGCCTGATGACATCATGTTTCAGCGACTTGGACACTATGCCGCTCGACGACAACCAGCTCGTGGGCGACAAGGTTTACCAAACTGCAGAAGGATATACCGGAGTGCTCGCAAAATGCTATGGCTCTCTCATTCTTACAGGACAGAAAGGTGGTGATGGCGGCGACGGCGACCTCGAGGGTGCCAACGAGGGATACTCGGGCTATGTTCGACTGATGTTCTACCTACAGGAACTGAACACCGACAACTTCCTCATGCCTTCGTCTTCAAACGGATTGCGCAAGTGTCTTAATCTGCAATGGGATGCTTCAAACGCTTCTGTTATTCGCTGGACTTACCAGCGACTCTACATGTCGATTGCTTACAGCAACGAGATGCTGCGCGAATGTACTGAAAGCAAGCTGAAGAGCCGCGGACTGTGGAATCAGCTCGGAGGAGAATGTGCGAGCTATCGCGCTGAGGCTCGTTTCATCCGTGCCTATTGCTATGCCACACTGTGCGACCTCTTCGGCAGTGTGCCGTATATCGACGAGAATACCGGTGTGAAGGATATTCCGGAACAGTGGACTCGCAAGCAGATTTTCGACTTTGCCGAAAGTGAACTGAAGGCTATCGACAACGACCTGAAGGCTCCAGGCACTAATGTCTACGGACGCGTTGACAGGGTGGCTGCATGGTTCTTGCTCTCAAGAATGTATCTGAATGCTGAAACATGGATTGGAGAAAACCGCTATACGGATGCTCTGACATACGCAAAGAAGGTTATCAATGACGGTCATTATCCGTTGGCTTCAGACTACCGCACAATCTTCCTTGCCGACAATGATAAATGTAAGGAGATTATATGGCCGCTCGTACAGGACGGACAGATGGCTCAGAGTTCTGCCGGAACGAATTTCTATGTAAAGGCATTCGTAAATGGTCCGATGAATGAGCTTTATCAGACTGGCGTTGGCTCTCGCGGATGGGGCAACGTACGTGCAAAGACTACTCTTGTTGATGCTTTTGATGCCGATGACGTTACTTTTAATACTGCCGACACATGGGGCAACCAGAAGAAGGACAAGCGCGCTCAGTTTATGACTGCTCTGCCTAACCAGAAAAAGGAGACATGGGATGACAAGGAGGCTATGACAAGCACTTTCACCTGCGGATACGGATATATCAAATGGCGCAACGTTACTCAAGACGACCAGATTCCAGCACAGGGCGATGCTTATTCTTCTATAGACTTCCCGATGTTCCGTACTGCCGAGGCTTATCTTATTGCTGCCGAGGCTATATTGAGAGGAGCACAGGGCGGCACGAAGGAAGAAGCCCTAAACTATGTAAACGAAATCAGGGAGCGCGCATATATGTCTGGAAAATATGCAAAAGCCGGTGTACGCTCTGATGTTTCCGGCGACATTACCATGGATCAGTTGACTCTCGACTTTATCCTTGCCGAACGCCAACGCGAACTTGCTACGGAACTTGTGCGCCGTACTGACCTCATCCGTTTCGGTAAGTTTACAAAGGGATATAACTGGGACTGGAAGAACGGTGTACGTACGGGATCTGACGTGGATGACCACTTTAAGCTCTTCCCTATCCCGGCTATTTCAAAAAGTATTTATGATTTCATTAAGACATATTGCACTTTCTGCCGCCTTTGCCTTTATCGCCTGTGGAACAAATGCCCAGACTTCGTTTGAGGAAATAAAAGCTGACCTTAATAAAGCCGGCGGCGTTTACCTCGCTTATCCTGAGGTTAGCGGAAAACTGACACCTGCTCCTAAGGGATACAAACCTTTCTATATAAGTCATTATGGCAGACACGGTTCAAGGTATCTCCTTGGCGACGGTGACTTTGAACTGACTATCGGTCTGCTGCAGAAAGCTGAAGACAATGGCTGTCTGACGGAATTCGGTAAGGACGTTCTGAAAAGGCTACGCATTACTTTCAAGGAGACAGAGGGACGCGGAGGAGACTTGACACCACTCGGAGCCCGTCAGCATAAGGGCATTGCCGAAAGAATGGCGAAGAATTTTCCTGAGGTTTTTAAGGGGGAAAGGAATGTGGACGCACGCTCTACCGTCGTTTACCGCTGCGCCATGAGTATGGCGGCTTTCTGCGACGGACTGAAAGGTGTGTTCCCGAACCTTGATATAAAGTACGAGATGAACCAAAAGAATATGGCTTATCTTAACTATCATACTGACAAGTCTAACCGCTTTACTAACGGAGAGACTGGACCATGGGTTGAGGAATACAGAAAGTTTGAAACTGAGCATGTAAAACCGGAACGCATGGTAAACGCCCTGTTCTGCAACAAGGATTTTATCCGCTGCCAAGTTAATCCGGAAAAGCTGATGTGGGCTTTCTACTGGATTGCCGTTGACATGCAGGACATTGAGACGAAACAATCGTTCTATGACGTGTTTACGCCACAGGAACTCTTTGACCTCTGGCAATGCGTAAACTACAGGTTTTATATCGGCAACGCAAACCCGGAGATGAGCAACGGACTGGTGATGGCTAATGCCTCTACTCTCGTGGAAAACATTATAGAATGTGCCGACAAGGCGATCAGCGACAACAGTATGGCTGCCGACTTGAGATTCGGACACGACGGGAATGTCATCCCTCTGCTCGCACTGATGCAGATTGACGGATTTGACGCTTCTGTAAGGAAACCGGAGGAGGTATACAAATACTGGTCTGACTTTAAGGCTACGCCGATGGCATCGAATGTGCAAATTGTATTCTTCAGAAACAATAAAGGTGATGTTATCATAAAAATCCTGCACAACGAGAAAGAGGCACATATCCCGGTAAAGACCGATTCATGGCCTTACTACAAATGGAATGATGTGAAAGAATACTACATCAACAGACTTAAAGA
>CAKQDG010000098.1 GCA_934219025.1 uncultured Prevotella sp.
GAGCCTTAGCTGCTGTAGGTACGAATTTATTTGTGAATTATTCATATTTATAAAATTAATTTTGAACAGTTACTTACCTTTAAAATTTATATTTGTCATTACTAAATCTGTATCATTATTAAATTTACCAGTAAATATCGCGGCTTTTAGCAGAAAGAGTAACTACTCCGCATTAAATTTACCAGTAAATATCGCGGCTTTTAGCAGAAAGAGTAACTACTCCGCCCCCGGAGGGGGAGGCGGGGGAGGGGAAGAACTTAGAGAAACTTTAGGATATAAGAGGAGAGAAACGCCGCAACGCAGGTGTTGTAACGGTAGTTAAAAACACTTTCAACGGTAGTTAAAAACACTTGTAACGATAGTTAAAAACACTTGTAACGGTAGTTAAAACACCTGCGTTACGGCTGTTCTCTCCCCAAATCCCCTACAAACTATACGCTCGGGCAAGCATAACGGATACATGTTTGGTGGAGGCGTCAAGGACTGAAACTGAAGGAATCACAAAGGAATGAGGCTTTTTACGTGAGTTTTTTATAAAAAAGAACCATCGTTTCAAGAAAAAAGTGTACCTTTAAGGCGTGAGATTCCATCTCTCGAGATGGAGAGAAGAAAATCAAGAGTCTTACAACAGGAAAAATACATTATTGGAAACATAAAGAAATACGATATTATGATTACAGGCGAAATAAAAAATCAGATTGACCAGATATGGGACACATTCTTCGTGGCAGGTGTTACCAACCCCATCACCGTACTTGAACAGATGACTTATATCTTCTTCATGAAGATGCTCGACGACAAGCAGCTGCAGGAGGAAGAGAACGCACGCGACTTCGAATGTGAAGTGAGGAACCCCACTTTCCCCGCAGGACAGATGTGGATGAACCCCGACACCAAGCAGGAAGTGCCTTACGAGAAGATGCGGTGGTCGGTGTTTCGACATACCGGACCGGAGAACATGTTCAATATGGTCAGGCAGAATGTGTTTGAGTTTATCAAGCATATCGGTACGGGCGAAGAGAGTGCCTACAGCCGGTATATGAAGAATGCCATCTTCCTTATCCCCAATGCACGCACACTGACGAAGATCGTTGACGGCGTTGATGCGCTGGACATGAACAACCGCGATGCCATGGGCGACGTGTATGAATATATCCTCGGCAAGATGGCAGCATCGGGCACCAACGGACAGTTTCGCACGCCGCGACACATCATACGCATGATTGTGGAAATGATGGACCCTAAACCACAAGACTATATCTGCGACCCGGCAATGGGCAGTGCCGGGTTCCTGGTGGAGGCAGTGAAGTATATCAAGGAGCATTACGAAACGGCATTCTATCTTGCCGAAGAGGCTCACCATATCAAGACTTCAATGATCAATGGCTACGACACCGACCAGACGATGCTGCGCATCGGTGCCATGAACCTGATGCTTCACGACGTTACGGCCCCGGAGCTGGCTTGGCGCGACTCTCTATCCGAGCAGAACGAAGACCAGAACTGCTACTCGCTGATTATGGCCAACCCGCCGTTTGCCGGCAGTCTGGACAAGGGCAACGTGAACAAGAAGATTCTTGCCTATGCCAACACTACAAAGACGGAACTGCTCTTCCTCGCCCAGTTTGTGCGCTCGCTCGAGTTGGGAGGGCGCTGCGCCAGCATCGTGCCCGACGGGGTTTTGTTCGGCACGTCGAGGGCGCATATCGCCATCCGCAAGGAGATTGTAGACAATCAGCAGTTGCGCGCCGTAATCTCCATGCCGAGCGGTGTGTTCAAGCCGTATGCCGGCGTGTCTACTGCCGTTCTTGTTTTCAACAAGACCAACTGCGGCGGTACCGACCGGGTGTGGTTCTACGACATGAAGGCCGACGGCTTCTCGCTCGACGACAAGCGCTCGCCTGTTGCCGACAATGATATCCCCGATGTCGTTGCCCGCTTCAAGAATCTGGAGGCGGAGGCCACTCGCTCGCGCAAGGAGCAGAGCTTCCTCGTGCCTGTGGAGGAGATACGCCAGAACGGCTACGACCTTTCTATCAACAAATACAAGGAGGTGGAGCGCGAAAAGGTAGAATATGAACCTGTAGGGGATATTCTGTCGCGGTTGGAAAAGACGGAGACGGAATATACAAAGGGGTATGGCGAACTGGTGAAGATGTTGGAGGAATAGAATAGAAAAAGTAATATATTATGGACAAGATAACCCCTGACAATAAGGTACAAGCCTACAACTTTGACGGTCTTGTTGCCAATATACAGCAGACACAGGATGTTTTGCAGAACAGTGCCCGCTTGATAATAAACCGCCATGTTACAGCCAAGGCTTGGCTTACGGGATATTATATAGTAGAGTATGAGCAGAAAGGCTCCGATAGAGCAAAGTATGGCGAACGGCTTCTTCAAAATCTTGCAGAGAGATTGAAGGACAAGAAGACGTTTAGCTATAGAACGCTGAATGTTTATAGAAAATTTTATTTGACTTATGGTACTTTAGATGCTCAAGTTGTTAGTTATGTAAAATCACTGCCTTCAATTCTGCATACAGTGTCTGCAGAATTTCAAATTCCTGAAAATCAGAAGAATATAATTCTGCATACAGTGTCTGCAGAATTTCCATCTGTATATCAAAAAGGGGGTGATGTTCGGACAAAGCCTGAGTTATTATTTAATAAGTTATCTTTTTCTCACCTTTCACTATTAATTTCTCTCAAAGACCCATTAGAACGCGCTTTCTATGAAACGATGGCAATTCGCGGCACTTGGAGCGTGCGTGAACTTCAGCGACAGATAGATTCCAACTATTATTACAGAAGTGGATGGAGCAAGAAGCCTGAGGCTTTGACAAAATTAGTGGACGGCAAGGCTGAGACGAATTCTCTGTCTCTCGACATCAAATCGCCTTTCACTTTCGAATTTCTTGGTTTGCAAGCAAAGGATGTAGTGGAAGAGTCGGATTTGGAGACTGCACTTATAAACCATCTGCAAGAGTTTATTTTGGAACTGGGCATGGGATTCTGTTTCGAGGAACGCCAAAAGAAGATGCTCATTGACGACCGCTATTTTAAGGCCGACCTTGTGTTTTACCACAGAATTCTGAAACGACACGTCATTCTGGAATTGAAATCCCATCGCCTGGATTATGCCGACACTGCCCAGCTCCACATGTATTTGGCATACTTCCGCAAGAATATCATGCAACCGGATGACAATCCGCCTATAGGCATCCTGCTCTGTTCGGAAGTAGGTCAGGAAATGGCAGAATACACCTTGCTCGACCTTGACGAGAGCGTTTTTGTCTCCAAATACCAGCTGAACATTCCTTCCAAGGAAAGAATGGAGGAGTTTTTGCGTAAGGAGAATGAAGGACTTGAAAGCAGATAATTTTTATAATATTAGTAATATAAAAAAATAAGAAATGAGAGAGGGATGGGAATATAAAAAGTTGGGAGAGGTGTGTGAACTTAAATCAGGATACACGCCTAAAAAAGAAGAACTTTCGACAAAAGGATTATATCCATACTATAAAGTTGCAGACATGAACACTTTAGGTAATGATGTTTATCTCGACATCACTTCTTCATACAAAATAGATGCAAGAAAGTTTTATCCTAAAGGAGCAATAGCTTTTCCTAAAAACGGAGCCGCAGTTTCCACAAACAAGAAAAGAATTTTAAGATATGATTCCATAGTAGATTTAAACACTGCCGTTGCCATATTTAATAATAATATAAATGAAAAGTTTGCGTATTACTGGTTTGTAGATACAGATTTTAAAAATTTCGTAAGGGGTGGAGCTTTACCAACATTAGATATGAAAAGCTTAAAAGATAAACCTTTTCCGTCAATAGATAAGCCCACCCAACTCTCCATTGTCTCGGAACTTGACAAGATTAACGAGTTGATTCGTTTGAAGAAAGAACAGCTGACGGATTATGACAAACTCACACAAAGCTTGTTCTATCAGATGTTCGGAGACCCCGTGGAAAATGAAATGGGATGGGAGGTGAAAAGATTGGGAGAGGTGTGCACTGCACAAAACGGTCTTGTAGACCCCAAAATAGAACCTTATGCAAATATGTATCATGTGGGACCAGCCAATATTATAAGCAATACAGGAGATTTAATAAATTTAAAACTTGCAAAAGAAGAGAACCTTATAAGTGGCAAATACTTGTTTAAGTCTGGTATGATATTATATTCAAAAATTCGTCCAAATTTAAATAAAGTCATTAAGGCAACATTTGATGGAATATGCAGTGCTGATATGTACCCACTTATACCTAACAAAAATATATTATCAGATTTCTTGCTATTCAATTTAAAAACGAGAAACTTCTTAGAATATGCTATTTCTCATTCGGGAAGAGCAAATATCCCTAAAATAAATAGAGAGGCATTAATGAAGTATAACATCCCTCTCCCTCCCCTCCCCCTCCAGCAGCTCTTTGCCCGCCGCATAGAGCAGATAGAGCATCAGAAGGCGGAGGTGCAGAAAGCGATAACCGACCTTGAGACATTGCTTGCATCACGAATGCAGTATTGGTTTGAATAATTAACCGAACTTATAACACCCTGATATATGGCTAAGAATTTTGATTATATCCTGCTTGTAGCAGAGAAGGTGCCGGGCTTTAAGCGACTGCACGAATACTGCGACATGGCTGAAACCTTGCAGGCTTCTTATCCAGAGGCTTCAGCCAACAGCGCAAGAAAAGCCTTGGAATGGCTTGTGAAGAATATGCTGAAGATGAAAAACGCCGAAATCGACGAGCGCGAAACTCTAAACGATATGCTTCACAAGCAGGAGACTTATGCCTTTATAAATCATGACGCAAAACTGGCCGACGACATCCGGCTGGTGCAGAAGATTGGCAACTCTGCCAGTCACGACGGCGCCGAACCCGTGAAGCGGGTAAAGGCGTTCCGCTGCCTGAGAGCACTATACAATGTTGTGGCAGGATTTATGTATCGGTGGGGAGCAATGAAAGAGATTGCCCCCTTCGACGCCACTATTATTCCCAATAGAGTCAGCGGACCGGTGGTTACTTCAGCGCCAAGTCCGGAGATAGAGCCAGACGTGGTGGAGAGCGTGCCGAGGGAAAACATAGAGCATCCGCAATCTCCCGATATTCCGAAAGAAAGTCTGGCGAGCGAAGCCATCACCCGCAAATACCTCATCGACTATATGCTCATCGAGGCTGGATGGGATATCCTCGAACAGAAGGGCGACATCCGCGGCGGCAAGGCTTGCATAGAAGTGGAGGTAGACGGTATGCCTACAGCATCGGGAAAGGGATATGCCGACTATGTATTGTTCGATAGGGGCGGCAAGCCATTGGCTGTTATCGAAGCCAAGGCTACCACACACGAGGTGGGCGAAGGGCGCCGACAGGCTCTTCTCTATGCCGACGCCCTGGAACGGAAATATGGAGTGAGACCCGTGGCATACTATTCAAACGGTTTTGAGACAAAGGTAATTGACGGTTTGGGATATATGGACAGGGCGGTATATTCATTCCACTCAATTGACGACCTGGAGCGAATGATGCAGAAGCGCGGGCGCCAGAAAATACGCAACCTCTCGATAAACGAGAAGATCACTAACCGCCCATACCAGCAAACGGCAATCAAGAGCATCATTGAATGGCTGAACAAAAAACACCGCCGCGGATTGCTGGTACTGGCAACGGGCACCGGCAAGACGCGCGTCAGCATCTCGCTCTGCGATTTGCTTATGCGCAACGACTGGATAAAGAATGTGCTGTTTCTTGCCGACCGCACGGCTCTCGTCAATCAGGCGCACAAGAATTACGAGGCTTTGCTGCCGAATGTTTCCATGACCGTGTTGAGCGAAGAAAAGGAACCGGACATGACGGCAAGAATTATGTTTTCTACCTATCAGACAATGATAAACTATATCGACAAGGAGGAGAAGAAATTCTCTGTCGGACGGTTCGACCTTATTATCATAGACGAGGCTCACCGAAGCGTGTTCGGCAGATATGGTGCAATCTTCAACTATTTTGACTCCTTGCTCATCGGACTTACAGCCACGCCGCGCGACGAGATTGACCGCAGCACTTACGACTTGCTGCAACTGGACAACGGGGTGCCTAACTACAGTTATGACTACAATGAAGCTGTTGCCGACGGGTATCTCGTTCCTTATAAGACCCTGCAGTATCATTCAAAGATTATGGAGACGGGCATCAAATGGGATGACCTGACGAAGGAACAGCAAGACAAGCTTGAGGAGGTATGGACTTATGAGAAGGCTCTTGCCGGCAAGGAAGATGACGAGGAATATCACCGCGACATTGAGTCGAAGGAGATTTTTAATTATCTTTTCAACAATGACACCATCGACAAGGTGCTTCAGGAACTGATGACGAAGGGACTGAAAGTTGAGAGCGGAGAAGAAATAGGCAAGACCATTATCTTTGCAATGAACCATCTTCATGCCGAACAGATAGTAAAGAGGTTTCGGGAGCTTTTTTCCGAAAAAGGCGAAAATTACTGCCAGCTGATAGACAACTACGTGAAATATGCCGACTCGCTTATCAGCGACTTCGAAGAACCGGAAAAGATGCCGCAGATTGCTGTCAGCGTGGACATGCTCGACACGGGCATTGACGTGCCGTCTATCCTCAACCTTGTTTTCTTCAAACGGGTGAAGTCTAAAATCAAGTTCATGCAGATGATTGGCAGAGGCACGAGGCTCTGCCCCGGACTCTTTGACGACAAAGACAAGAAGGAGTTCTACATTTTCGACTGGTGTAACAACTTCGAATATTTCTCCGTTCATACCGAGGGGGCTGCACCTGTAGCCATAAAGTCATTGACCGAAAGGCTCTTCTCTCTCCGACTGGATATCGCCTTTGCGCTACAGTCGGCTGACCATCAGGAAAGGGAAGAGGACAGAAAGCTGCACGACGAACTGAAAGCTATGCTTCATCAGCAGGTGGACAGTCTGAGCATGGCGAGAATCGACGTGAGGACTAAGTTGGCGAATATTGAGCCATACCGCAGCATGGAGGCATGGACTTGTCTTAGCGAAGTGGATGTGGCAAGGCTTAAAGGTATTGCATCGTTGCTTCCTCGCCCCAATGAGAATGAAGCGGCAAAGAAGTTTGACATCTTGATGCTACACTTGCAGCTGGAGAAGATTGACGGCAACGTGAATGCCGACAAGTGCAGGGAGAGTGTGATTACTATCGCACGGCTTTTAGAGGAGAAGTCCACAATTCCGGTTGTTAAAGCCCGCATCGACACTATACGTGAAGTACAAACCGTAAGGTTCTGGGAAAACAGCACTGTCGACAGACTGGAACGGGTGCGCAAGGAATTGCGCGACTTGGTTCATATTATTGAAGAGAGCCGTAGCGACCGGAAGTTCATTATCGACATAGAAGACACTACTTCTTATGACGTGGATGCTGCGCGGGTGGAACTGAAAGCTACATACAGGCAGCGCGTTATAGAATACCTTGCAAGTAACGGCAACAACGAGACGCTAAACAAGATTCAGAACTTTGAACAGCTCTCGGCTGCCGACATTGAGGAACTTCAGCGTATCTTCTGGGAAGAACTGGGAACGCGCGAGGAATATAACGAAATGGCAAACGGCAAGCGGTACGGGAATAATGTTGCAGCCTTTATACGTGTTATCATGGGTATCGACCGCAAAAAAGCTTTGCGGAAGTATGCCAACTTCATAAAAGATGCCGACATGACTTCGGAGCAGGAACAATATCTGAAGAATATTCTCGACTATATCAGTGTGAACGGCGATATTCAGCTGAGCGACTTTACTGAATATCCGCTAAAGCATTACCGCTGGCGTGATGTCTTCGGCAAGCAGTTCGTGGGACTTAAAGAATTTATAAAAGAAGTGCATCATGTGATTTCCATTACGGCATGACGGCAACGGAATGACATAGGGCGATGAACATAAAAAATCCTTCACCGTAATTGACTGAACGTAAAGACGTTTCAGACAGGGTGAAGGATTTTCTTTTCTTCATTTTTATATTTTTAGATAAGACGAAAAATACAAAAACCAATAGTATTGTATTGGTTTACGAACTACAAAGTTTACGAAAATAATGAAATAATAAAACGAGCAACATTGATAATACATATAAAATTGACAAACATTTTATAAAGACACGTTTTTCCTTTTGGATTAG
>CAKQDG010000099.1 GCA_934219025.1 uncultured Prevotella sp.
AAAATGCCAAAGGCATTACCGGTGGATTGGCGTATTTCCGAGAGAGAACTTGTTCTCGTAAGGAAATACGACAATACACCGGTAAGCCCGAGGAACGAGGGCTTTACTTGTCAGAGGGTGTTTTATTGGTTTTCGTCTAAAAAACATTTGCCACTTCCGATAATAAATACTATCACTCCAAATATAGGATGAACCTTACTTATTGCAGACATTACAGCCAAAAAGGTGTCAAGTTTACACAGTTCTCATTTAATTACCGTCATTTTGACCATTTTTCCATCACATCCCTTTGCAAAGATATAAAATTTAACTATATTTGCAAGCGTAACGCATTTATGCTTATAAACCGCATACACTTTTAATACAATTCAAGAGAACAATAACAATATTATTCAATCACTCTAAATCAACTGCAAAATGAGTAATGCCACCAACAAAATTCTTGTCTGTGCAATATCAGCATTGACAACGTTTTCTGTTTCTCAGGCAATTGCACAAGCTCCCAAGAGCGAAGTGCCGCCAATGCTGAAGAGAGACATTTCATTGACAGGCAAGAAGAAAGTAGACATAGCGAAAAGATACCCCTCGCTATGGAAAGTGCTCACGCCTAAATCTGGCAACAAACAATTTTATGAACCGCTGACGGGCAGCATAACGAAAACTCAAAGAACAGCAAGAACTCCACGCCGTATCGCAACACTTGCAGACGGCAGAGAACTTTGGGGATTCGTGATGTCGAAAAACACCTGGACGCAAGACAATCCGGAATACGGTTTATACAGTATTTCAAGAACAGCCCCCGTTTCTGTTACCAAGAAATGGGACATGAACTACGACGAATTCTCCAACTACGAAATTCCGAATGCCGGCACAAGAATTGGCGACGGCAAGATAGGTTTCATCTACCAGGACACAGAATACGCACAATACGGAATGGTGTTTACGAAATACGTGGAACACGACTACACCACCGGCAACATCACTCTCGAGTCTATCAGCGTGGGCAACGACATAGCTGCCTTTGAGACGGCTCTCGACGAAAACACCGGTGATGTTTACGGAGCATTCTACAGTTCCGATCTTAGTGCGATGGAATTCGGAAAGCTCAATTTCTCAAACCTTTACGACACATCACTGGACGAAGAGAAAAGAGTGACACGCTCCACGATAGGCACAACCGACAAGACGTATCTTGCGCTTGGCCTCTCTACCGACAGCTATCTGTATGGCGTGGCAAACGACGGAAATCTGTATAAGATAAACACCAACAACGGTGCAGAGACGCTTGTTGGAGCCACTGGCGTGGCTAATCTCGCCAACACCAGCGGACAGTGTTACCGTCAGAGCGGAGAAATTGACCAGTCTACAAACACATTCTACTGGGCATGCACCGACATAAACTTGAACACTGCGCTATACACTGTAGACCTCGCCACCGGAAAAGCAACAAAAATTAGCGATATGCCTAACGGCGAGAGCATCGTGGGACTTAACATCCAGCCTGCCGAATCTCTCGGCGAAGCTCCTCTTGCGGCGAGCAACCTTGAAGTGAATTTCACAGAAGGAAGCACAACAGGAAAAATCAAGTTCACCATGCCTACCGCAACTTCTGATGCAACAGCCTTGTCTGGGCAGAAGAAATATGAAATCACGGCAAACGGGGCCACTCTGCTTACCGGTTCAGCCGAAGCCGGCTCGGAAGTGGAAAAGGACATCACAGTGGCCGAAGGACTGACAACCTTTGTGGTAAAGACATACAACGGAGAAATTCCCGGCAAAAAGAGCGCCAAAACGATATTCGTGGGCATAGACAAGCCAAAGAACGTGGCGGAAGTGAAACTCTCTATCAACGAACAGACTGCCGAAGCCTCACTGAGCTGGGATGCCGTAACTGAAGGTGTGAACAACGGATACGTAGGCAATGTTTCCTATAAGATAATAAGATACCCGGATGCTACCGTTGTCAAGGAGGGACTTAATGCCACGAGCTTCAAGGAGACTCTCGACAAGGTGAACCTCAACATATACTCATACGGAGTAATCGCCGTGAACAGCAAGGGGGAGGAATCGGAAGAAACAAAGTCGAACTACACTACATTCGGCCAGGTGATAATTCCGCCGTATACAGAGAATTTCAATACAGAACAGGATTTCAACCTGTTTACCGTGATCGACGCGAACAACGACAACAACATCTGGTCGTATGACAAGAACAAGCAATGGGCAGTGTCAGGATACAGCAACTCAACTCTTGCCGCAGACGACTGGCTCATCACCCCTGCCATAAGACTGCAGAAGAACAAGACGTACACCGTGAGATTCTTTGCCGTATCTGGATTCCAGAGCTATCCTGAAAAGATGGAAGTGAAATACGGCAACGGCACGACAGTTGCCGACATGACAAGAACCTTGATGCCGGCAGAAGTGCTGCCATATCAGCCGTATGGCGAGGAGCGTATCATGCACGAATACCTGTTGTCTACCGACAAAGACGAAGATATCCATATCGGTTTCCACGCTGTCAGCGATGCCGACATGTACCGCATACAGCTCGACGACATATCCGTAAGTGCCGGCGTATCGACCGAGGTGCCGGCGCTTGCCGAGAACATCAAGCTCACGCCAGATGCCGGCGCAGCACTGAAAGTGGCAGTAGAGTTCAATGCCCCGACAAAGACAATCAGCGGCAATGAACTCGGCAAGACAGAAAAAATGGACATCTCAGTTTCGCGAGACGGCAATGAGATAAAGAAATTCACGGATGCGAAACCTGGCGAGAAACTGGCATTCACCGATGAAGGCATAACGGAAAACGGCACACACACCTACACCTTCACGGCAAGCAACACAAACGGTAGCGGCAAGGACATTTCTGCCAATGTATACGTTGGTGAAGACACTCCACTCACCCCAGACAACCGTATCCTTACAGACAACACCACATCCGTAAGGGCTTCTTGGGATGAAGTCAAGACCACAGGAAAGAACAACGGCGTTGTTCTGCCTGCCAACGTTTCATACAACATATACAGCGTGACAAAAGACGAATACGGCTACGCTCATCCTACGCTTCTGAAAAACACGACAGAAAGGTATTATGACATTCCGTACAACACCAACGAGGGCGAAATGAAAATCATGCAGTATGCCATGAGCGCAAAGAACGCCATTGGCGAAAGCGACATAATGTATACATCCAGCCTTCTTGTAGGAAAGCCCTACGACATGCCTGTGGCGGAAAGCTTCAAGGGCGGAAAGCTCAACGGATACTGGTGGATCTCGAAGCGCGGCTATGCAAGCCTCTACATCAGCAGCGATGTGAGCAGCGACGGCGACGGCGGCTCCACAGTAATGATGGGCGGCATGGGCAATGATTCAATATACCTGAACAGTGCAAAAATCAACATGAACGGTGTGGCGAAGCCTACGCTGATTTTCTATCACAAAGGAACACCGGGCGACCATATGCGTATTCTGCCCACTGTATACACGCCAGACGGTAAAGAAACCGTGCTGAAGACCATTGACTACAGCAAAATCAGCGGCACGGACGACAAGTGGACTGTAGAGCAGATTTCGCTTGAGGCATACAAAAACGTTCCTTACATCATCGTGAAGCTGCTCTTCATAGCAGACGAGCCAGACAAGGCTGTGTATGTGGACAATATCAAGATTTGCGACCTTCTCGACAACGACATCACACTGAGCATTAAGGCTCCAGAGAAAATCGTAAAGGGAAAGACGAACAAGGTAGACGTTGTAGTAGAGAACATCGGTGCCAAGGATGCAACAGGATTCACCGTAAGCCTGTCTGCAAACGGCAAAAGCGCAGGAAGCGTGAAGGAAACAGAGTCGACGCTCAAATCCTTTGAAACCAAAACATACACATTCGATGTTCCTGTAGACATTCTCGACAAGGCGTCGGTTGTAAAGCTTGAAGCTAAAGCAGAATACGCTGCCGACGAAAAGACAAGCAACAACGAAACTGCTGCCGATGTTGAAATACAACAGCCTACTCTCACTGCCACACCAAGCGTATCGGCAAATGCACAAGAAGGCGGCGTGGAAGTAACCTGGGCAAAGATTGACTTTGACAAGGAAACTATAACAGAAACCTTTGACGACGTGCCGGCATGGACCACAGACAACTTCAATGGCTGGACCACATACGATGCAGACCACGGCATGAACGGCTCTATACTCGACGGTGTGACTTATCCTCACGAGGGAGAAGAGTTTGCATATATGGTATTCAACCCAGAAATGTTCTACGCCGGACTTTCACAGACTCCGTCGTTCACGCCTCACTCCGGCAACCAGTTCCTCGCAGCCTTCTTTTGCGGCAAGGAGCAGGCAGACGGACAGATATACATCGTGGATGCCGACAACTGGCTGATAAGTCCTAAATTGTCGGGCGACGAACAGGAAATTTCGTTCTACGTTTCAAACATTGAAACCGACAACGCCAATTATCCGGAAACATTCGAGGTGTATACTTCAACTGGCGGCACAGAGATTGCAAACTTCAGCAAGTTTGGCGACGCACAGACTACAAAGGGCACCGACTGGACAAAAGTGAGCGTTACTGTCCCGGCTGGCACAAAGCATATCGCCATACGCCACATCACGAGTTCAACATACTCTTATGTCTTCAAAATAGACGATATTACTTACGTCAAGGAGGGTGAAGCTCCGAAGGCTTACAATATCTATCGCGACGACGTGAAGATTGCCACTGTAGAAGCTGAAAACCAGGCTCAGTATGTGGATGCAAATGCTCCAGAAGGCTCTCACCGCTATTCTGTTACCGTTGTATATGATGAGGGTGAGTCAATACCGACATACTCTGGCATCGTAACGGGCATAAAGAGCGTTGCAGCTGACAACAATACGCCACGCGTTATCCACTCCGTAGACGGCAAATATCTCGGCTCTGACGTGAAGAATCTGAAGCAGGGTACTTATATTGTGAACGACAAGAAAATAAGCATTAAGTAACGGCTTGTCATCAGATTATACCAATCGAATGGGGTGTGCAAAATGTTCGTATTTATGCACACCCCATTTGTTTTTGCATACATCTGCATCAATAAAAATACAGAGATAATATACTTCAAGAGAGCAATATATTCAAACCTGCTTTATTCATATTGCCCATGAATTTATAGATTGGGCAGATTATTAAAAAAAGGTGCGCGGCATATTATTGCTGCGCACCTTTCGTTCATAATGTTATTGTATCTGTGTATTATTTGTTTCTGTACATCTCGGCCTGCTGCTGTATGAGGGCAGTGTCGTTGAAATAGTCTATCTGCATAGCCTTGCGCACTTCGTCCATCGTCTGCGAGGCTGTTTCGCGGGCAGCCTCGGTGCCCTTGCGCAGGATATTGTAGATTTCAGGGATATCCTGCTCGAACTCGTGGCGACGCTGGCGGATAGGCTCCAGCATCTTGTTGAGCACGCTGTTCAGGAACTTCTTTGTCATTCCGTCGCCGATGCCTCCGTGCACGTAGTGCTCCTTCAGCTCGTCAAGGTTCTTGTAGTCAGGCCAGAATTCGGCAAAGTCTTCTGGAGTGCAGAATGCCTCAAGGTATGTGAACACGGCATTGCCCTCAAGATGTCCCGGCTCGTCCATGCTCATTCGCGGCGCTCCGTTAGACATCTTCTTCACCTTCTTCCACACGTCGGCAGCAGAATCGCTCAGATATATGCAGTTGCCCAGCGACTTAGACATTTTCTCCTTGCCGTCGGTGCCCGGCAAGCGGCGGGCTGTGGCATTCTCCGGGAGCATAATCTCCGGCTCCACGAGCACTGGGCTGTAGGTCTGGTTGAAACGGCGCACCAGTTCGCGCGTCACTTCGAGCATCGGCTCCTGATCTTCGCCGGCAGGCACCGTAGTGGCCTTGAACAGAGTGATGTCGGCAGCCTGGCTCACGGGGTAGCAGAAGAAGCCCAGCGGGATGTTGGCCTCGAAGTTGCGCAGCTTTATCTCTGTCTTCACCGTTGGGTTGCGCTGCACGCGCGACACGGTGATGAGGTTCATCAAGTATGTGGTAAGCTCGGCAAGTTCCGGAATCTGGCTCTGTATAAACAGGGTGCATTTCGCGGGGTCGAGCCCGGCAGAGAGATAGTCGAGAGCCACTTCGATAATGTTCTGGCGTATCTTCTCGGGATTGTCGGCATTGTCGGTAAGAGCCTGCACGTCTGCCATGAATACGAACATGCGGTCGAAGTCGCCGGCATTCTGCAGTTCCACGCGGCGGCGCAGCGATCCCACGTAGTGTCCCAAGTGAAGGCGTCCCGTAGGGCGGTCGCCTGTAAGAATAATCTTTCCCATATAGTTTATTTCTTGTTATATCTTTGTTCAGTTTGCAAAGTTATGCAAAAATCCCGAAAAACATTATTGCCGCAGCAGTTTTTATTGTATACAAGACCTACAGTTTCTATAGATTATAGAACTCTGTGAATGCCTTGATGCAATATTCGTGGTCGGCAACCGATGCGGTCTCTCTAGCCGAGTGCATGGCGAGCACGGGATTGCCCATGTCCACGCCGCGCAGCGGAAGCGACGAGGCAAGGATGTTGCCCAGGGTGCTGCCGCCAGCCACATCGCTGTGGTTTACAAACCGCTGGCACGGCACTCCTGCCTGCTCGCAGATGCTGGCAAACACAGCTGCCGACACGGCATCGCTGGCATACTTCTGTGCGGCATTGAATTTTATCACAGGTCCACCGCCAAGCACCGGGTGGTTTGTTGGGTCGTACTTCTCCGGATAGTTAGGATGCCAGGCGTGGGCATTGTCGGCGGATATCATAAACGACTTCTCCACGGAGCGGAAATAATCCTCCATCGTGCCTCCCTGGGCAAAGACGATGCGCTGCAGCAAGGTGCTGAGAAACGGGCTACCGGCTCCCTGCTTGGTCTGGCTGCCAGTTTCCTCGTTGTCGAAGATGGCGAGGACTTGGGTGGTTCGGGGATAATCTGGCTTATCATACATACCGTCAATGCCCGCAGCGAGCAGTGCCTCCAGTCCGGCATGCACCATACTCAGGTCGTCGAGCCTGCCGCTGGAGATAAACTCGTTGTGCACGCCGAAAGTGCACGCCGGAGTATAGTCATACAGATAAAGGTCGAAGTCGAGGATATCCTCTTTCTTCACTCCAAGCTCATCGGATATAACGTTCATGAGCATATTTCCGCTCTCGAGCTGGTTGGATACTATGCCGAGCAGCGGCAGCATATCCTTCTGCTTGCTCAGGCGCACACCGTCGTTCACCTGGCGGTTGAAATGAATTGCAAGGTTGCTGATTTGCAGCAGCGGACGCTTGATGTGCAGCAGTCTGGTTTCGGGATTCAAGGGGTTATCTCCCTTTATTATCACTCTTCCGGCGAGGCTCAGCGGGCGGTCGAACCATGTGCTCATTATCGGTCCGCCATACACCTCGGTGTTCAGTTTCACGATGCCCCCTTCGCAAAGCATCTCGGCATTTGGCTTGATGCGGAACGTTGGCGAGTCGCAGTGGGCACAAATCAGATGGAAGCCCCCGTCGGCAAGCGTTTCCTGTCCGATTCGGAAGGCATAGAGCGACGAGTCGTTTTTCGTGAAATATATCTGGTCACCGGCTTTAATTTCGCTAATCTTTCCGGTTGCTTTAATCTCCTTGAAGCCAGCGGCATCAAGTTTCTCTTTCAGCGTCTTCACGGCGAGGAAGTTCACCGGTGAAGCATTGAGGAAGTCAATTAGATTTTCAATCATAGTATTTTGTTTTTTTGATAACGAGTATGGTTTCTTCGTGTTTGCAAATTTATGAAATAAATCAGTTATAACAAAATTATCCATCCAGACTTTATTGATTTATGTCTGAATGGATAAATAATGTTATAGCCTCAATATGAAACCTGCTTTACTTTATCACTTTCTTGCCGTTCACTACATACACGCCCTTGCCGAGGTTGCTCATGTCTGTGCCCACATATCTACCTTCGAGGGTATAGATATTGTCGGATGGCTTTACGGCAGATGCGACAGTGGCAGCTATGCCGCTCGTGCCGCCGTCAAGTTTTGGGGTTTCAACGATGTTGGGGAATTGTCCCCATGTTCTGTTGGCAGCAA
>CAKQDG010000100.1 GCA_934219025.1 uncultured Prevotella sp.
GTTTCCTTGTTTTAAATAATTTACAATATGGGCAGGTTTTCGTTTGAAAACTTGCCCATGTCAATTATTATTACTACCTTTGCATACGAATTAAAAAACGGCGCAACCGCTTACGTATTGTTCAAGCACGTTTCGCCACAGTATTTAACTGGTATCCAGGATCAACGCTATTTTTCTCTTATTCAATGTTGATTCCGCGGGAATAATGTTCAGATTGCAAAGTTCAGAGTATTGACCAGAGCTTTTGTTGTGCCCAGTCAATACGGCCCAGATGCCAAAAACAAACAATTATGAAGTTTTTAAAAGAGAGTAAGATTGTATTAGTATTATTATTTCTGTGTCTGCCATTCGCAGCGAATGCGGCCGGCGACCAACCATCAGCAAACGATTTTGACTGGTCTCCAGTGATGGATGCCATCATTCAGGTTGAAAGTGAAGGAAATACCCGTGCAGTTAGTGGTAATTCTGTTGGAGCGATGCAGATTACTCCGATTTTGGTTGCCGACTGCAACAATATCCTGAAGCAGCGCAAGAGCAAGAAGCGCTACACTCTGAAAGACCGTTTCAACCTTGCCAAGTCGAAGGAGATGTTTCTTCTCATCCAGTCGTTCTACAATGCAGAGAACAATATTGAGAAAGCGATACGCTCCTGGAACGGTGGAATACGCTACACGGTTCGTGGCACGCAGAAATATTACAACAAGGTGATGTCACATTTGAAGTGATTTCAGTCTTATGAGTAAAAAATGATACTTTTCAAATTAAATAAAATCGCCAGACTTTATCATAAAGCCTGGCGATTTTATTTAATTTGTTTTATAGACCAATCAAGATTGCTCTATAGTCGTTAGACATAAGTTCTTTACTTTTTGAACTTTGCTGTATTAGAGCCGATTTTCAAGATATAGATACCTTCAGCCAAATGCGAGATGTCTGTATCCTGTCCCTTCCATTCGTTGATATGCACAAACTTCTTTCCGTTCAAGTCGTATATGTCGAGAGAAGCTGATACGCTGTTGTTCCAGCCGTTGACGTGCATAGTATTTCCGTCGGCAAAAACTGTTAGAGTCAAACTCTTTGACGAGGTCTCCGTATTGGTGTTGTCCAAACCGTCGGTTGAATCGGTAAGCATAATTTTCAAAACATTGTCGAAAGCATACGTTGTGCCTTTGCCGTCAGTGGCTACAACCTTCAGTGCAGTGCCAGAGATGTCGATGCGGTCCACGTTGTTTATGTCATACGTCTGACTCCCTTGTTTTGTAACCACTACAACTTTGTTGTCGGCAGAAGCAGCAAGACAGAAAGTCGACAATACTGCTGTTGCAAGAACATTATATATATTCATATCAAATTCTCTTTAGTCTTTACATTGCAGGGTAACACCCTTTAAACTTGCATAGCGTGTGTCTCCTCCAGAAACAGCGCGCAGAACCACGTCCTGATTGCATGTGAGTTGAGTCTTGTCGGCATTCACGTCAAATGTAATGTTGATGCGCTCCGTGCCACGTCCGTTGGCTGTTCCTACGAGCAATCCCGAAATAGTGAGTTGGTTTGCTGTTGCGTCATACGTATATGATGCAGTGTTTGAGATAACCTCCTTTGTTTCATACATGTCAGTCATGAGAGTCATCTGCACCTTTACGGCACCTTCTTTCTCCTCGCCCGAATATTCGTGGTTCAGTTGAATTGCCAACATTCCCATTGAGAAAGTGTTAGTATCGTAGTTGCCTTGCACCATTGCCGCGAATTTTTCACCGCCGTCCCATACGGAAGCAGCCGATGTGGTGTAAGTTTTGTTTGTCTTGTCGATTACAAATGTGGTCTTGTCGCCGGTAGTATTTGTAAATGTTACCACACCATCCTCAATAGTGTAAGAACCACTTTCCTCGCCATAAGTAGCATTGTTGAATCCGTCGAGAGTTAGACTCTCGCCCTTGCCGTCTTCCGCTGTGTAAGTGCCAGCCTCGCTGCCTTTCATCACGAACGAAGGAGCAGAAGTAGAATTTTCGCGAGTATATCTGAATAGCGGAGTTCCGTCAGCATTGTATACCAGAGCGTCAGCCTCGCCGCTGATAGAATTTCCCTTGGTGAAATTCAGGGTAACGGCTTCGATGCTGTTGTCAATCTTGCTGTAGTAATAATACAGAGTTTTGTCAGCGTGTTTAACCTCGATAAGGTTTCTTGATGAGAATTCATCGTTTGCAGCCACTGCAAAGTTGAAGTCAGATGTGCTGACGAAGAAATATCTCTCGTTGTCAGGTTTGTCGTCATTCAAGTCGTTTACGGCAATCCAAGCGTCTCCGCCTTCAAACCATTTTCCTCTCACGCCGTAACTCTTCTTGCCCCAGTAGTCGGCAGAAAACTCTTCGATATATTTGAATGAATTATTTTCTTCGTCGAAAGAGTAGCATCCCGCAAATTCCTTTTCCCCTTCTTTTGCGGCTTTGAAAGAAGTATTGGCATTAAGTTCAAGATTGAACGACGGCGTTGAACTCTCTGCCGAGTTGTTGGTTCCGATAGCCAATGGATAACCTTTGTATTTACCGGTGAAAGCTTTGCCCACATAATCAGTCTTCTCTGTTGCAGAAGTCTGGATAGTGATAGGCTCGTCTGGCATTATGCATTTCCAGCATTTTCCGAAATCTTCGTCGTCTGTTACGAATTCGTATTCAACGTCCATTCCGCTTTTTGTCGTGATTTTCAGTTCGCCGTCGAATCCCAGATCAGGATACCAGTAGAACTTCACAGGTTTTCCCATAAAGTTGTCGTATTTGCGCTCGTCGTCCGGTTTATCCCATTCGTCGCTTGAGTTCAGCATCACGAGAGTGGTGTGCAGTCCCTGCTTCAGCGAAATTATGTGCATGTCAATTTCCGTTGCGAGAGAAATCCCCACATTGTCTTCTGGCATCGTGAATGTGTAGTAATAGCTCTCCTCATTAACTGCAACCAGCTTGCATTCGATGTCGCCCGCCTTGACCTCAGTAGGGCGAAGTGTTGGCTTTTGCATGTTTATTGCAAAGATCACTTTTTGTCCTGCCTCGGCTGTTTTTGGGCAGTCGATAGTGTATTCGCTGCTGTTTTCTGAAGAAATCGTAAACGAAGCCTGCTGAGCGTCAGCTGGCTTGTTGAAAGTTATGTAGTCCACGTTAGTGCGGGGATACGTTCCCACGATTTTGTTGCCTTTAACAAGATACACCTTGTTGGCATCTTGTGCTTGTGCTGTGCCAATGATACCTGCGAGAAGTGTCATTGCAAAAAGTTTGTTGTTCATTATGCTATTTTTTTTGAATTAAGAATTCTATGCAGATTATTCTTTTAGTAGCTGTGTTATGCTTTTCGTTGTATTGTATTCAATTTGTATGTTAAATACCAATAAAAGGCATTGTTCTTGTCTTCTACTTTTGAATATTATATTGCAAAAGTACACAAAAGTTTGGGAGAAACAAATAAATATGTATTGTTTATTCCTTTAATTGCGAAAAAAAAGTAAGTTGCCAGCTTATTATGTACCATTTATAGAAAAAACACCTACTTAAATATATATAAAGCCGCCAAACATTCCGATGGAACCAGAAAGTTTGGCGGCTTTATTGTTATTCGTTCTTAAAACGAATTGTTTATATTCAAATGCTGTGTGTTCTGTTATCTTACAACCAGTTTACGGCTTACAGTCTTTCCGTCTACGGTAGCTTTCACAACGTAGATGCCGGCAGGAAGAGCCTTCACGTTGACGGCATCAACATTAGTGGTGCTTTCAGCCTTGTCTCCGGCTATGCCGAGGATTTCAACCCTTTGTGCTGTTTTGCCAAACGAGAGAATGCCTGTCGTGGCGTTGTATCCCATGTTGAATCCAACTGTAGAGGCATTGTCGATGGCAGAAGTAGGATTAACGGTGAAGTTCACTGTGGCAGGTTCCGTCTCCCCGTCCTCGTAAAGAGCCGTCACTTTAGCCGTGTGCTGACCGTCGGCAACATCCGTAAGTTCGTAGCTTGTGGCAGTAGTAGTGCCGATTTTCTTTTCGTCGAGATAAACCACATAGCCCTTGAATGTGGAAGCCGCCTTGCGCGGGGCAGCACTCTGTTGCTCGGCGTTGCCGATAAACACGTTGTCCACACACATCAGATAGCCCGATGAAGGAGAGCAATAGTGGATGCAAACATATTTAGCCGTTGCCGGAATGGTGTAGGCATGGTTTTCCCATTCGCTCCTCACCACCTCGTTCTTGGTGGTGAGCCAGATGAAGTCGTCCTTCTCCTTGCCCGTTGTGGAGTATCCCACGCGCATTTCCTCTTTGTCCCATTTCCATTCAGCGTCCTCCTCCTGACTGTCGGGATCGCTCTTTGCCCAGAAGCTGAACGTGAAGCTCTTGTCGAAGTTTAGCATTGGCGAGATAAAGTAGTCGTCGGCAACTGGAGCCTTTTCTGCTCCGTCGGCAGCAGCGTAGTTGCTGCGGAACATCAGGTATTTGTTGCCCTCATACGGTGGGTTGTCTTCAATCACCATTGTTCCGGCGCATTGTTCAGCGTCGATGATGATGGCTGCGCTCGGCAGTTTCATTGCCGGGTTGGATAGTCCGTCCTCAAAGCTGTAGTAAGGAATACCTCCGTCGCCGTCGATATAATTCCATTCATACGTTCCCGTAGGGTTAATCTGGAAACCGGTGTAACCCTCAAAGCCCTCGTTGATGTTTTCAGAAGAGCCGGCGTCCTCTGTGTTCCATGTCAGTAGCACGCTCTTGTTGTCGTTCACCTTAGCCTTCAGGTTCTTCGGGGCTGTTTTCTCTTCAGGGTCAGTAGGGTCGGGATCCACTTCAGGATTGTTGTCCACGAGTTTCACGTCGGTGATATACAGTTTCAGAGCCCCCTTTGGAGAAGTGGCGTGGAACGAGATGTTGTAGGTTCCGTCCTCTTCAATCTCCGGCAACTGCAAAGAGCCGTTAGCCAGGTCGCCCGACTGTATGGAGTAGTCCTTTATCACCGTTTGCTGGGCTTCGGCAGAGCGACCCTTGCCCATCCTCACGTCAAACGTTTCCTTGTATGTGGCGTTGCCAGCCTTGTATCCGAACGAGAGTGTGTATTTGTGTCCCTTCTTCAGTTTGAAGTCAGGCGAGATTAGATAGTCGTCGCCGTCGTTTTTGTTGTTGTATGTGTACATGGCGTAGCCCTTGGTGTTGCCACTGATAGTGAGGCTCTTCCATGCCCAGGTGCTGCCGTCGTTGTTGTTGTCCACCACGAACCATGATGCAAACTCACCCTTCGTGTCGAATGCGCACGAATACGGCAATTCAGCCTCAGAGCCGGCAACAACGCTTGCCGAGCGCGCCTCGTATCCCTCGCCGTCGCTGTTTATAGCCTGCACGGTGTAGTAGTATTCCGAGAGTTTGCTCAGGGAGTTGTCGGTAAACTCGTTGCCCTGCACATTGTCGCCAACGATGGTTCCGTCAGGGTATCTTGTGATGCGGTATTTCAGCGAAGCCGTGTCGAGCCATCCCTTGTGCGCCCCGATAGCAGGAGCCGTCCATGAGAGCTTGGCAGCGCCGTCGGCAAGTACCTCAATACCGAGCTTCGTAACGGCAGCCGGCACGTCGTGTCCAATCCATTCCTCTTTTATCGTAGCTTTTCCGTCGCCCTCGGCATTTGTGGCAACGATGCTGTATTCGTATAGACCGCTTGCCGGCACGGTGTTGTCGGTAAACTGCATCTTCTGTCCCGGAGTAACATCTGTAAACTCCTTCACCAGGGTTCCAGCCCTCAGCACCTTCACACTGCTGATGGCGGTAAGCGCCTTGTTGTCAAACGTCTTCGTAGGGTTAGTCCATGATAGCGAAGCCTCGAGAGCTCCCTCGGCAGCAGGAGAAATCTTCAGGTCGGCAGCCCCCGTAGGAGCACCGCTGGCAGGCATGGCAAACGGGATGTAGAGTCCGGCAATGCGACTGTCGTTGCCAAGATTTCCAATTTCAGTAGCCTTTCCCGTTTCGGTGTCTACGATGCAGAAGTTGCTCACGCGGTTTTTATAGTCAGCCGCCCAATACAGCTTGTCGCTGCTGTGGTCAAACTCCATACACTGCAGATAAGAGCCGGGGGCGAATCCCGTATCGCCGATAACCTTCTGCTGGTAGTCGTTGTTTTTGTCGAAAGTAACGAGCTGTCCGGCAATGTTTATGGAGTAGAGCTTTCCGCTCATGTCGGCAGCCAGCGTCAGGAAGGTAGGGTTTGACAGACCGGAATAGTCCGTAAGGAAATCCTTCACTGTGGTATAAGTGCCCGTTTTAGGGTCAATCTTCAGCAGTTTGGAATATTCAATGCTGAAGCTGAGCAGGTCGTCGGTGTAAATAGCCCTGCACATGGCATAGATACAGCCCGACGAGTAGTCGTAAGTCATGTCGTTGCAGATAAAGTTAGCCGAGCTCCAGTCGGCAATGTCTGTAACGGCACCCGTTTTCAGGTCCACGCTCGAGAAAGCCAGCGGCACAGTGGTTTCGTTCTCCTTGTCGTCGCGGTATCTGTAGAAATAAAATTTGTCAATGCCGTAGGTTCCGGCAAATGCCTTGTCTTCGAGTGCGAAGAGCGACGTCATGGTTTGCGGTTTGCTGATGTCGAAGCTTGCCAGACCCTTAGGCAGGTCGCCCCTGTCGCGCGTCACCCAGGCATAAGCCGTTTTGCTTGCCACGTTAGCGCCCGCTTTTTTTATTGCGGCAGACTTTACGATACTCTTTTGTAGCACCGTCGGCAGTTTTTGCTGTGCCGATGCCCCCACAACCGCCGTTATAAGAGCAGCGATTGCAATAAAATGTCTTTTGAGTTGTATCATATACACATAATTTATTATATAGGATGTTTATATTGACGAATGTTAGATATGCGGTGCAAATATATTTAAAAATGTCGATAGTTCAAAGCTTTTTATGTTATTATGGTTGTTTTTTTGCATCAGTTTTTGCTTTTGTCTAAAAACTGTAATCCTTCCGACAATAAATATTATCGTAGGATAATGTTTTAGACAAAAAACGATAAAACACCCTCACCAAGTAAAGCCCTCGTTCCTCGGGCTTGTCGATGTATTATCAGATTCCTTTACGAGAGCAAGCTCTCGACGGAAATCTGACAATCCCTCGCCAATGCCTTTGGCATTTTTACTTGGTTTGGGCGATAAACATAAAAAACAACAAGCCTATAATATATCCTTTCGATAATATTCATTATCACTCCATGTTCTGTATTATATATGGATTATGCAAAATATAGAACAAAGGAGATTATGTGTGAAATCTTTTAACTGAGTTATTCTCCCGAAATGTTAAATCTACGTATGATTTCCCTTGCGAGAATGGATAATTTTCTGCGAAGAACACTTTTGCCGAAAATAAGCGAATTATGCAAATTTTCTGTAAGTCGCTGTTTGATAAGTGTATAGCCTCATTTTATGGCAGTGATGTGTCCTTCTTTTTTGATGAAGCAATGCTTTGGTTTGAAAGAAGCATTGCTTTGCTCCCGACGAAGAGCGTTTCGCAACTTTGTATTTTTGAGATAATCGAACGAAAAAATGTAATGATTTTTGTATTTTGACAACAAAATGTTTATTTTGACGCTAATATCAATTCTCTGCCAAGAGAAAATCCATCGTGTTATGTACGGTTATACGTGAGGAAGAAGAAAAACGGAATGTTAAATCAAACGGGTCTGTTTCTTAATTAATCATAAAACAAATAATTTTTCCCTTCCTGTTCCAAAGGTGGAGGCGGGGCAGGGGAAGATTATAAATCCGAAACTTGGATAAATATAAGGTTCATCCGATATTTGGAGTGATAGTATTTATTATCGGAAGAAATCTCCTTGCCAACTTTTTAGACAAAAACCTACAAAACCCCCGATGTCGTTTTGCAAGCCTTCGGCTTACCTGTGTTGTGCCGGATGTGTCCTTTAGAGAGCAAGCTCTCTGTCGTCCACA
>CAKQDG010000101.1 GCA_934219025.1 uncultured Prevotella sp.
ATAGGTAAAGGTTTTAATTATGGTGCAAATATATATTTTTACTTGATGCAAAACAAATAAATAATTGTTTTTTATGCAAAAAAAGATTCAGCGAGAGAAAAAGGAACTTGGTTGTTTTCCCTAGCGTGAGGATTTTAAACAAAAAACATGGATAAAAAACAAAGCAATTACTTATGCGACAACAACAATAACAAAAGTATTGTTGTTTTATTTTTCATTTTATTTGTACAAGATACGCTGAATCTCAAAATAATGTATTAATTTTGTAGGGAAAAAACGATTAAGAGGGTGCAATGAAAACTTGTTTTCATATTGCCTAACGCGAGTTTTTTCTTATTGAAAAATTTGACCTACAGACCAAGAATAGAATGTAAGAAACAAAATAACATAAGAAAGTCCAAATCTAATAAAACAATTTACCATATGAACGAAAAATCACAGTACGCAATCTACAAGTTTGATTTTCATAAGGCTACAACACGCTCTATCATAGCAGAATCCAATGGAGTGGACGGAACCAAGTATGTAAAAATAGCGCAAAAATGTTTCGACAGCCTTTTTGACCAAAACACAGTCGACGACCTTTCAAAGACTAACAAGAATGGGGAATATTCAAGACTCCCCAACGACGTGATGGCAAAAAGCGGCGACATATACTTCTGGCGCGTAAACAACAGCCAACTGAAAGACTTGTGGACACGCAACGGCAAAAACAGCAAAGGCATCGACAACTACGAGAAACAGGAAATAGAATCTAATCCCTACGGCAACGTGCTCATCGACAACCGCCCCGGAAGCTGCCTCATGGCAATAGAAAAGTCAGAGGCATGGAGCGACCCCGACAAGCTGCGCGACATGCTGCTACACAATTTCAACACGAAACTCGCCGACAAGTTCGACCTTGAAATGCGCATCGAGGCACGCATGAACCCGACTGACATCTGGGATTTCGTGCATGAGCGCATTTATGAACAAGGAGACTACATCACCAAAGTTTCGTTCACATTCCAGAATCCAAAGAAAATCAACAAGACAAATGCCATGGAAGTGAAGTCGGCACGGCTTAAAGCCATACTCCGTACGACTGTGATATCAAATGCCTTAAGAGGTTTCTTCGCAATGGAATTCGACAGGAGCACGAACAACAAAATTTCACAGAAAAACAAAGACATGGCAGAAATGGTGAGGCTTTGCGGTGAAAACGGATACGACCTCTGCATAAAATTCAAGGACTTCAAGACTTACCGCATCAACGACTACGTCAAGGCTTTCTATCCACTGGAAAAGAAAAAACTCGACAATTTCAGTATCGGAGCCATCACCATCGAAGGAAAGACCGTACTCGAAGACTGGTTTGACAATATTACAGAACAGACAAAAAATTACACAAATGAATCAGAGATTCCAAAGCGAAGAAATAAAGCGCGTAAGTGAACAGTATGCAGAGAACGAATTGTATAGAGCTATTTCAACGATAGGCCTACAGATGGAAGCCGAACTTACAGAATTCGGACTTTGCACCGAAGAGTGCTTCATGGAAGTGCTCGAACTGTTGTCTGACATAGCTGGCAAAGGCGAGAAATTTCTGGATGACATAGAATACACATGGCTGCGCAAGCACAACGAATACAAGCGCTTCAACCGCACAGTGGATGAAGACGAAATCAGAAAAGTTGTCGGCATAGTCTTCGGCTTTGCCATCCTTGCTGTCGACAGCAGCCGCCATCCGTTCTATCGCTATACGCTTGTGAGCGCAATGACACAAACAATTGCCAGCCATGACTTTGAAGGGTGGGCAAAAACTCTCGACACCATATTTTCCGTACCTCTTTCAGATGGATGGTTCGAAGAATACATTGACGAAGAAGTGGAAAACAGAGAAAAAACAGAAAAGGCTGACACCATAAAACAAAAAGCAGGAAAACATACAACCGCTAAAAAAAGCGGTAGGAAACCAGCAGATCTTTTTGTAGACGACGCAACCAAAGACCATGAGCGGAAGCGCCTGCTTTACTATCTCAGCCAGCACAAAATGAGCGGCAGACAACTGGCGAGCGACAAAAACAACAAGTTGAACGACATCATCACATGCTTCATAAAGGAATGGAATGAACGCCATCTGCTGGCAGAGAACTTCTCAGCCTCTGCCATATTCCGTTTCCTGACAGAAGATTGCGAATTGTCTTCCTCCGTAACTGAAAAATCTTACGTTAATAAAATAGGCGAACGTATAAAGAACAACGGCTACAATCCATCTACACTCTCCGAGATAAGAAAAACTTTTTAAATCCACAATCTTTCATCAATCTCCTCCTTATGGCTTTTACCCCCGAACAATTAGCGAAAATACAACAGAAAGAAGACAATCTGCCATCAGCCTTCAGGCGCAACACCCTCACCAACTACCACGAGGGCTATTTTTTCATCACGCTCAACACTCGTGGCTATGCCCCAATTCTAAGCGCCCTTGCCGGCACTCCCACCGCTCCCGACGAAAGTCCCGACGCTCCGCATTGCGTATATACAGAACTGGGGGAAAGAGTGAAGAAATGCTGGAATCAAATCCCTAGAGACCAAGCTTTGCTACATCCGGGAACAGGCACGCCGTGCCCTCATCAAGCGCAACACCTATGAATGTTTCCACATCCACCGCAACAGCACCGCCCGTGGATGGACTGCCGATGCACTGCATCATGCCCTGCTCCACGACCGCTATATCGCCCATGATACCCACTGTCTGCAAACTGCCATACAACAACTCCGCCCACGCCTGCCGTTGCATCCCGAAAGCGGCAAACCTTCTCTCTCATACATCGGATCAGCAAATATCCTTGCCTCCACACGCAAACTGCCCCTAATATGCCACCTTGCCGATGTTGCGCTTTTTGAAAAACAGAAGGCTGCCGTGATGCAAGCGGCACGCAAGGGCGCCGTTATCGTATCGGCTTTCATCAGTTCAAAGGAGCGCGAAATAAAAAAACAGCTGCTTGCTGAAATGCTTCCTGTGATAGAGGTGATTGACAATGGCTTTGCTGATCGCTACAAGCCATCGGGCAAAGCTTTCTACGCTTGTGCCGAAAACCGTCTTGTGCAAATCTCGCCATGGACTTACGAGTACAACCGCAACACAAAAGTAACTCGCAACATGTGTATGGTGATGAACCAGTTAGTGCGTGTCATAACTGGCGTGCACGACGACTGGTGGAAGAAGTGACGGAAATGCTTTAGCAGGTGAATAATTGAAAGAAATAATTATTCACCTGTCCTTTTTTTATTAGGCATAAAAGCCTTTACCCCATTACGTTTCCTTACGAAACTGTGTCTCCCCTTTGGGTGAACATTAATTATCCACCTATTGCCCCTCTATTTCTTAACCTTACCTTCGCAGCAGAAATTTCAACTACCGGAATTTCTGCTGCTTTCTTTTTTACAACAAAAAGTGTTAGCACAGAGAGAAAAGCTGAGCACGGCTCCGGACAGGACATGAACAACATTGTCTATATGATCCTGAGTGCAAGACAATACTTAAATTCATATATAATAATTATGGAAAAAGTATTTTTCAACGGCTCTGCCTCATTCAGCGCCAGCGACCCTCAGACCATCGGAGAAATCATCGACCAGATGCTCCGAAGTAACTCACCCTTCTCGCGTGCATACCTCGAACACCTCGCGTATGCCTATCCCAACACCGAGCCGGGCATCGACCTGAAGCTCTTCACCCGAGAACCAGGACGCATGGAAATAGGAGAGATGAAAAGCGGAATGATTACACGCGACGGCGACGACCACTACCTCTTCGTGGAGAATGTCACGGAAAGGAGACCATGCAAACCGGTAACACCAAATCCCTGCGTCTTCGAAGGTGAGTGTATCAACGTGAGAAGGCGCCCTGACAGTACTCTCTATGTTACTCTCAAACGGCCGCCATACGAAGGAACCGACGGATTCTCGTGGTTCTGCCGAAAGGCTGCACAGGAACTCTTGACTATGGCGGAGGCTTTCGAGAGAGAAATCTAAACAATGAAAAACCGAACAGCGAACAACCGAACAGTTAGAAAAAAGAGGGTTATACACGTCCCAACCCTCTATATATTATATATAACTAATTAATAATCAATAAGTTATATAATAGAGAAGAGAATAAAAAGAAATGTATACCCTACTTTTAATTTTAACTGTTCGGTTGTTCGCTGTTCGGATTGCAAGAAAATAAAATTTTAAATCAAGCATCTAAATAACTAAATAGCAATGACTTACGACATTTTTAGCAAGACGGCACCAAAGATGCCAAAGCCCGGCAAAGGCACAAATTTCATCAAATTCATCCTCTCAAAGGCATCAAAAGACATGCACGAACCGCTCGTACCCATGTGTATTCCGGCTCTTGCGGCACACTTATCAGAAGTTTGCTTCACCTATTCGGACAACAAAAACTACGAACTCTGCGGACAAATGGGGCATTTGATAGGTCCTTCGGGCATTGGAAAGGCACAGCTCACTCATCTAGTAGAGGCTATAATGAGAGATTTCAGACTGCATGATGCGGCGGAATACAAACGCCTCGAGGACTGGCAGCGACAGGTGAAGACCAAGGGCGCAAACAAAGAAAAACCGGAACGACCCGAAGTGAGCATGTGGTTTCCGCCTGCCGACATGACTAACCCGGCGTTTATCCAGAATGCCATGGCTTGCGAGAAGCACGGACAGAGGACGCAATACATCAACATGCCCGAAGTGGAAATGGCCAACCGCATGTGTGGCGGGCACAGACAGGTGAGTCAGACGGTGAGAAACATCTATGACTGTCAGCGTGCCGGAGCACTGCGTGCCACTGCCGACGGAGTGAGCGGAAATCCCGTGCTCCGCGTGAACATCACCTTCACCTCCACTCCCGATGCAGCACGCTCGTTTTACAAGAAAGACCTTACCAACGGATTCTTCGGGCGCATACCCTTTGCATACAAGGCACGCGGAGAACGCTCCGGACGAATACCCAGACAGGGCACTTACGGCAAGGATTTCCTTGATGAGCTCGACCAGTATCTCGTTAGGCTCGACAACTGCCGCGGACTGTTCCACGTGAGGCAGCTAAACAAGATTGCCGATCAACTTGCCGAGGAGATGGCACGCCTTGCCGACATGACCGACGACGACATGCTATGGGAACTCTCCCACCGAAGCATCTTCTCGGCTTGGAAAAAGGGTGCCGTGCTATGGATATTGAACGACCAGACGTGGACGCGCTCTATCGGGGAATTCGTGGTGTGGTTCTGCTACTACGACCTGTGGTCGAAGGTGCACGTATTCGGCGACATGTTCTCATCGAGCTTCCTGCCCGACGAAAGCTCTGAAAGGAAGGGACCGAAGAACATGCTCTCCGACTTGCCCGACCCGTTCTCCGTTCAGCAACTTGAAGACCTGCGCGTGAGTATCGGAAAATCAAAGGAAGGAACGAAACACATGCTTAGCGTATGGAAAAACCGCAACTTCATCACCTATTCCGCACAAACGGGACTATACTCGAAAATAAAGTAGAACTCTACAGCCCCCTCCAACTCCCCCAAGGGGGAGAGTGCTGCTCAAAACTCCCCGCAGTCTATTCCTCCCCCCTTGGGGGGACTGAGGGGGGCTGTGGGATTGAGGGGGCTCCAATATCTCCCAGAAAAAACAACGAAACTCATGAACAATCTCGAATTAACCCGCCTCCGCTCGCTCCCCATAGAGGGAGTGGCGGAAAGGCTCGGACTACAGGTCGTGCGTCACAAGAGCCTTTGTCCCTTCCACGACGACCATCATGCCAGCTTGACCTTCAACACGAGACGCAACACATTCCGCTGCTTTGCATGCGGAGCACACGGCAACACTATAGACCTCGTGATGCGGCATCTGAGTAAATCCTTTCCCGATGCATGCCGCTGGCTTGCCGACGGCACTAATATCATCATCGACAAATGGAAGCCAAAGGCTGAAGAATACAAGCCGCCAAAGCCCTTCGACGCCAAAAGGTATCTGCCGCACTTCGAGCCCCCCTGGCTCTCCGACGAGGCACAGAGGTTTCTCTTTCAGGAAAGGAGGCTCGACAGGAGGGTTGCAAGATGGTGCCGGCTGAACTCATGGACTGACCGGCAGGGCACGCCGTGGCTCGAAATTCCGTATTTCGACCAGGAGTGGAAACTCATAGGAGTGCAGAACAGAAACCTTACAGCCCCCTCCAGCTCTACAGCCCCCTCCAACTCCCCCAAGGGGGAGAGGGCTGCTCAGAACAAGAGTAACTCCACAGCCCCCTCCAGCTCTACAGCCCCCTCCAGCTCCCCCAAGGGGGAGAGTACTGCTCAAGACGAGAGTAACTCCCCGCAGTCTGCTACTCCCCCCTTGGGGGGACTGAGGGGGGCTGTAGGACTGAGGGGGGCTGTGGGACTGAGGGGGGCTCCCCGTTTCCGCTTCCCCTACGGCTCGCGCTGCTCCATCTACAACCAGCCCGTCGTGGGCATGCTCCACAAAGGCGATGAGCTGTACATCACCGAAGGCTGCTCCGACTGCTGGGCAATGCTCTCTGCCGGACACAAGGCAATAGCCATACCGTCGGCAACTATGCTCTCGCTCCGGGACAAGATGATGCTCTGCGACATGGCGGAAAGGCTCAACATCCAGTTCCACATGTATCCCGACCAGGATGCACCCGGCGAACGGCTATTCCGGCAAATCAAGGAGATTCTGCCCAATATACAAAGGCATCAGCTGCCCAAGGGGTGCAAGGACTTTGCGGAAATGTATAAAAGACAAACAACTGACACCCACCCTAACCCTCCCGAAGGGAGGGAATAAAGATTACTCTATAAGTTCTATTAGGGATAGTCTTATTGTTCTTGTTAGCCCCAAAAACTCCCAAGAAAAAGCGCCTCACTTTCCCCATAAAAGTGGGGCACTTTTACCCTTTAATCACCCCACTTCCAACAGCTTTCCATTATAGAAAAATCCCTCAAAAACAATCGAAAAATAATCGAAAAATAATCGGGAAAAAGCTTGCAAAACAGCAGAAAAATTAGTATATTTGCATAGGATTTGAGAGACGACTCGACCAATGCAAAAACCGATTTTTCATTAACATTAATAACCATTAAAAACACTACAGTTATGATTCGTTACAAAAAGTATCAAAACAACATGGAGGGTACTGACTTCTACAAGAAATGGTATGCACGTGCCGTGGCAGAAGACACCGTAGACCTAAACAAACTGGCGGAACACATGTCGAAACACCACACGCCGTATTCGCAGGGATGCATACGTGGAGTGCTCCGCGATATGGTGGACTGCGTAAAGGAGCTGGTGCTCGACGGCAAGAACGTGAAGATTGACGACCTCGCTATCTTCAGCGTGGGAATATCGACCAAGCCTGCAGACACTGCAGAGGAGTTTACTCCTGCCTCAAACATCAAGAAATGTACGCTCAGATGTCGCGCCACGGGTAATCTGCGACCTACCACGATGGTGGGCGAAGTGGAGTATCGCGAGTTCTCGGAGTATACCAGTGGAGAGAAGAAAACCGAAAATGTTAAACCCTAAAAAATCTGACTTGCCATGAAATCATCTACATGGAAAACTATTCTTCAGATTGCTATCAGTATCCTCACGGCTATCGCCACCACGCTCGGAGTAACGAGCTGCATCTGAGAAAGAAGAATGAAGAATGAAGAATGAAGAATGAAGAATGCGGATTACCTTTATATTTTACAAAAGGTAACCCGCATTATTTGCTATAGCTGAAAGACCTTTCAATCCTTCA
>CAKQDG010000102.1 GCA_934219025.1 uncultured Prevotella sp.
ATCCTAACGGCAAGAAACTCACTGCCGAAGAGCAGATAAAGTATCTCGAAGAACTGATAACGAAATATCCTATCGATTCCATCGAGGACGGACTCGACGAGAACGACTGGGACAACTGGGTGAAGCTGACCGCAGCTATCGGCGACCGTTGTCAGCTTGTTGGCGACGACCTGTTTGTTACCAACGTGAAATTCCTGGAGAAGGGAATCAAGATGGGCGCAGCAAACTCTATCTTGATAAAGGTGAACCAAATCGGTTCGCTCACCGAGACGCTTGATGCCATCGAGATGGCACACCGCCACGGATATACCACTGTGACCTCCCACCGTTCCGGCGAGACCGAGGACACGACAATTGCCGACATTGCCGTTGCGACAAATTCCGGTCAGATAAAGACCGGTTCTATGAGCCGCACCGACCGTATGGCGAAATACAACCAGCTGATTCGTATCGAGGAGCAGCTTGGCAACCGCTCCGTGTATGGCTACACGAAGCTGAAATGAATGCGGAAGTGCACTTCTGTTGAATAAATCATAAATTAGACCGGGCAGGGGTTGCTGTGACAGCAACTCTTGCCCTTATATTTTCCCTTTTTCACCCTTCGATGATAGTGGAGCTGGAAGTATCCCGATAAAATGTAAGTGTAATATTTTTGCGGTTTGTATTAAATTTAATACATTTGCATGGAGTTTTGTGTAATATCGTTTAGATACTTCGCAGATGCAACATAAACTAATGCGCTTTTTGTCATGGAAGAGAAATATTTAAATCCACATACCGACTTTGGCTTTAAGCGACTGTTCGGTTCTGAATTCAACAAAGAATTGTTGATAAGTTTCCTTAATGCCCTGTTTCATGGTGAGCAGAATGTAAGGGATGTGACGTATCTCAATTCTGAGCAACTTGGCGACCGTATAGATGAGCGTCGCGCTGTGTTTGATGTATATTGCGAGAACGACAAGGGAGAGAAGTTTATTGTTGAGATGCAGAATATATATCAGGAGTTTTTCAAAGACCGCACAATATACTATTCCACTTTCCCTATCAGAGAGCAAGCCCGGCGTGGCGGCGACTGGGACTTTCATCTAAATTCCGTGTATACGGTAGGTCTGCTGAATTTTAACTTTGCAGAAGGATTGGAAGATGCAAGACGTTGGCATCATGAGGTGAAGTTGATGGAGGTGGACACAAAGAAGGTGTTTTATGATAAGCTCACTTATGTCTATGTCGAGATTCCAAAGTTTAACAAGAAGGAAGATGAACTGGAAACGATGTACGACAAGTGGATGTATGTGCTTAAGAATCTGTCTTCTCTGATGAGCCGTCCGGCAGCATTACAGGAGCGAGTATTTACCCGTTTGTTTGAACAAGCCGAAATATCAAAATTCAATTCCGACGAACTGCGAATGTATGAAGACAGCGTAAATGCTTTCCGCGATATCGTTAATGCAATCAGAAGTGCTGAGAAAAAGAAATTTGCAGAGGGACGCGCAGAGGGACGCGCAGAAGGCCGTGCAGAAGGTCGCGCAGAGATTGTCAGGGCGATGATTGCAAAGGGTATGGCAAAGGAATTGATAGCAGAATTGACGGGAATGTCTGTTGATGAGATTGATAGACTGTAGATATGACAGAAAACAAAAAATTTTAATACTATGTATAGCAGAAAGAATGTATTGCGACTGCTGGTGGTTGTGCTCGCCGTGTTGAGCCTCGCCGGTTGCAAGAAGAGTCCCGACAAGATTCTCGAGGAGAACGGACCGGGAGTGGTGATGATAGTAAACCAATACTATTACAAGATAACGCTGCCAACGGGAGCCGAGTGGTATTTCACTGGCTTTGACAAAGACGGCGATATGGAAAACTTCACCTTCGACGAGAGCGAGATACAGAAGAACAAGGCGATGATTACCGGCACGGGATTCATCATCTCCCAAGACGGCAAGATATTGACCAACCGCCATGTTGCCACTCCGTCGATAGATTTCACCGATGCAAAACATTCCGTGGAGAATGTGTTTAACTCGTTCAAGCAGATGATTCAGGAGCAGATGCAGCAGATGTCTACGCGCTACGACGAGCTGGAGAGCGAGAAGTCGGATTGCTACAGTTATGACTATTGGGGCGATGTGACGACAGACGAAGACAAACTCAACGAAATCAACGAGGAGCAGGCACAGCTCGGCGAGTCGTATAAGGCAGCCGTGGAGACATGGAACAAGATTGACAATATCGACGTGAGTGAAATCAAGATAGAACCGGTTTACGATGTGAGCGTGGCCTACAACAACACTTTCGTTACGAAAGTCTCCGACCTCGCGCCGTGTGTCGTTACCGCCGTGTCGAAAGACCAGGATGTGGACCTTGCTATGCTTCAGCTGAAGAACAAGAAGACACCCGATACGGCTGCTGTTCTTGAGTTTGCCGATGACGACAGCGACATCAAGGTGGACGACAAACTGTATATGATTGGATATAATGCCGGCTTTAGCTTGTCGAACACTTCCCAGGGCATAAAGGCACAGATCACGAGCGGCAACATCTCGCAAACGTCTGACAACAACAAGATTATGTACACCATACCCGCCTTGCCAGGTTCGAGCGGCAGTCCGGTGCTCAACGAATACGGCAAGATAGTAGCCGTGAACTTTGCCGGAGTTTCCACTACCCAGAGCTTCAACTACGGAATAAAGCTGAAGAAGGTGAAGCGGTTTATTGACGAAAACTGATAAAAGATTAACATAAAAATGAAAGTAACATTAGTACCGAAAATAGAGATAACAAGGAAGCATCCTAAGGGGATGACCTGTGCCACCGATGCCGAATATGCACGGATAGCCACAGAGATTTTGAAGAAACTCGCCAAGCTCAATATCACCGACATCCCGGTGGAGGGACTGAAGAAAATCGCAGTGAACGTGGTGATGTATTTTGAAGACATCGTGTCGGGCACCGGTATCTGGAATGGCTTCACCAGTAAGGTGAAGGAGCTGTATGGCAGACGCTTGCCGTTTTATGATGTGGACGAGAACAACTATTTCCTGGATGAGCCGAATTTCGAAGACATAAAGCTTATCGTGTGGTACACGATGCTCGAGGTGCACCACGGAAAGATTGGAAATCCCGAAAATCCTTTCCTTGAGCAGATGGCAGATGTTGCCTATTCGGTGCTGGAAGACCATTACGAAACGGTGCCGGCAAACGATGAACTGAAAAACTATCTATGTGCGCCGGAAAATTTCGACGACTTCTATAAGATGCGCGATGCGCTGAAATGGCTGTGCTACGGGTGCTACCTTACATACATCCCCAACATCGTGGAGCATCTTTTTGCGGCTGCCCGTGAATTTGCCCATTCAACACAGATGTATATGGACCCCGCATACTATCAGGTGGAGAGCCTGATGGCATACTCTCAAGAGATTGGTCCGCTGCAGCTTTTGCCGCAGCAGTGGCTCGGCATGATACTGCGTGCCGCAGGCAATGAGAAAGCGGCAAAGGATGTTGAGGCGCAGCGTGTGATAGACTATCAGCCAAACAAGATTGTGGCTGTGGACGATGCCAACAACTGGACGTTTGAAGCTACCGACGGGGAGACCTTCAAGGTCTTGGAGTCGGAGCTGAATTTCCCTGCAGAGGAATGTAGGGATCGCAAGGTCGTGATAGGCAGCTTTGTGGAATACAGAGGCGAGTGGCATCTGAACGGCGGTTGTGCATGGAGCGAGTCTCTGGATGATTATAATTCTATACACGACGACAAGATTGGCCATGACAAGTTGCATCCGGTCTACGACAAGCTGGTGAAAGAAAACGGAGGCAGTCGCCTGTTTTATTTTGCCGACACTGCCGCGCTGAAGAAGTTTGTTATGGAGAATATGCCGTTTGACGACGAGGTGAAAAAGAATTTCAGTTTGCCCGAAGGACACGAGAAGATTGCCTTGTTTGTGCCCGAGGACTATGGCGACTTCCAGATATTCCCCGACGGGGCACTCTGCATCAAGGATGAGCGCAACCCGTATTATAACGAGAAGTGGGCGCGCAACCAGTCGCTGAACTTTGTCTTGTCTGTCGGTCATGACATGCGCACATATCTTATCAGCAACGGCATGCTGCCGGATGCCACGATAAACTCATCGAAGGGAGTGGAGCGTGGCAACGAGATTGTTCAGCAGAACTTCGACTTCATTACAAAGGCTGTGTCTTCGCGACTGTAAGAAGAAGAAAAAACTTAATATTGCAAGGTGGACAAATGCTGCAATTTGCCTGGAAAAGGGCCGATTGCTGCATTTGTCCACCTTTTTCGTGTGTTTTTACCCCTGTGGTAAATAATGTTTTCAGTAATTTTGCCCCCATAAAATTACTAACCAATAAAAACATTTCATAAGACATGAAACTGAAATTCATTGCGGCAGCTGCTCTGGCTGCATGTGCCTCGCTCTGTGTCGAGGCAAGAAAAGTTCACACCATCGGCGACTCTACGATGGCAACCTACGACGAGAACACAACCGTAACGCGCGGTTGGGGACAGATGTTCCAGCAGTTCTTCAAGGGCGACATCACGGTGAACAACCGTGCAAAAAACGGAGCCAGCAGCAAGAGCTTCTATGAGGAAAGCCCATACTGGCAGTCGGTGAAAAAGCAGATAGAGCCGGGCGACTATGTGCTCATACAGTTTGCCCACAACGACGAGAAGAGCAACGGATGCGACGGCGACGAACTGAAAGCCTACTACAAGAGCATCGGCGACGATGCCAAGGCAAACAGCACCGACTACCGTGGCACTACGGCGAGCGGCACATACAAGGCATACCTGCGCAAGTATATCGAGGAGACACGTGCCCTCGGCGCAACACCGGTGTTGGTGGGAGCAATCTGCCGTAAATATTTCGACGGCACAACAATTCGCAGAAACGGCCGCCACGACCTCGGCGACAAGTTCGACCTTATTAAAGATGGCAAACTGACCACCGGCAACAAGGTTGCTGCCGACGACCACACATACGACTACCCATACCAGATGAAACTCGTGGCAGAGGAGATGGGAGTGCAGTATCTCGACCTCACCACAGCCACCAAAGAGCTCTACGAGAGCTACGGCGACGCCAAGGCAAACGAACTGCTCTTCGACGGAAACGGAAGCACCCACACTTCGGCAATGGGAGCAACGCTGATTGCACGCCTCGCTGCCCAGCTGATGCAGAAGGCGGGCATCCTCGCGGAGAACATCAACCTGACGAGCGACCTCAGCGTGAACCCTCAGCAGCTCGATTTCGGACAGGCCTATAAGGGACAGACCGTAACGAAAGACCTGCAGATTAACGGCTTCGACCTGACTCCTGCAGAGGGCACGGTGACCATTGCTGCCGGCAACGGACTGCTCCTTTCTGCCGACGGCGAGAACTATGGCTCAACTGCCACTCTCAGCTACAAGGAGGGCAACCTTATCGGTAGTGTGAAGGTGAAGTATGAATTCACCACCCCTGGCGACATAAACGAGAAAATCACCGTTAGCTGCGGCGACAAGACCGTGGAGGTGCCAGTAGTGGGCAAGTGTATCGAACTTGCCGACGGCGTTCCAACATCAGCCTACTGGCGACTGGAGAAAGACGACGAGTGTGCCACAGAAGGTCCGGTAAACTCGCTCGGCGAGACATACAGCGAGATGAAACTCCAGAAATATTCTTCGCCGAATGCCAACACCACATGGCCAGAGGGCACCGGCTTTGATGCCACCCGCAAGACACAGCGCAACATCATCGAGGGCGAGGCTTGGCCAGAGGGCGAAATCGACGAGGTGTCTACACGCTGGATTGAGTTTGCCGCAAAACCGGCAAAGGGCACAAAACTGAACGTAAACGAAATCAGCATGTATGTGTGCGGATGCGGCGGCAACGGAATGCGCTGCAAGATTTATTACTCTAAGGAGGATAACTTTGCCAATGCCGTGAACATTGCCGATTTCTCTGGGGCTATGAAGGCAAACGACATGATGGAGGTGAAGGCCACACCGGTGTTGGAGCTCAACGAGAACGAAACGCTCCGCGTGCGCATCTATCCTTGGTATAACGGTGCTGCTACGGGCAAGACAATCTGCGTGAGCGACGTGAAGATTGCCGGCATGGCAGTGGATTCCACCAGTGGCATCAACACCGTGGACAACACCGAACTAACCCCCTCTGCCATATGCTATAATGTGAACGGCGTTCGCCAGAGCGGACTGCAGAAAGGTCTCAACATCGTTGTAGAGAACGGCAAGGCCAGGAAGGTGCTGAGCAAATAAAACAAGAATGTTAGTAGATTTGTAGATAAATTCAACCCCGTCCGGAAACACCATGTGATATGGCGTTTCCGGATTTTTCGTTTTTCCCCGAAATCCGACTTTTAGAACACTTTTCCCAAACCCCTTGATTTTGTAAGCTTTTCAGCCGAGCATCGCTTTTCGGGGAGCAAAGCATTGCTTCTCTCCCGAAAAAGCATTGCTTTGTCCCAAAAGAAGCGTTGCTTAGCTCTCGCGGTGTCTGTTTTCTTTACAAAACCAAGCAAAAAAGTGTTCTAAACTTCTTATTTCTGTTTATCAGTCTGAGTATGAGCTGTTTACGCGGACAAATGCCAGTTGGAATACCTATGGCTCTTCAAATGGGTGCTTCTTTGAATTTGGAGTGATAAATATATATCAAAAATAGGCCCGCAAAGTTTCGCTACTTGAATTGCATTTTACTTTTTGCGGTTTTGGCTTTTTCGTTTTTTTTGTGTAAGTTTGCATCGTAAATGTAAATAACCTCGATTATGGCAAATAAACAATATCCGATAGGAATACAGACATTTGAGCGAATACGCAAGGAAAACAAAATGTATATCGACAAAACAGAATATGTGTACCGAATGACGCATACCAATGGCACTTATTTCTTTCTGAGCCGTCCGCGCCGGTTCGGCAAGTCGCTGCTCGTGTCTACTTTCCAAAGCTATTTCGAGGGGAAAAAGGAACTGTTTGACGGTCTTGCCATATCGCAACTTGAAAAGGATTGGACGGCATATCCGGTGCTTCACTTCAGCATGGCTGGCGGCAAGCACATGGAGAAGGAGCAGCTGGAGAGATATCTGCTCAATATTTTGGCTGACAATGAAAAGCGTTTCGGGATAAGTGCTGATTCTATAGACCCGAATATCCGGCTTAAGAATCTCATTAGCGCAGTCTACGAAAAAACGGGCAAGCAGGCTGTAGTGCTTATCGACGAATACGACGCCCCGTTGCTCGATGTAGTGCACGAGGATGAGCGCCTCCCAGTGTTGCGCTATGTCATGCGCAACTTCTACAGTCCGCTAAAAGACTGTGAGCCATATCTGCGCTTCGTGTTTCTCACCGGCATAACGAAATTCTCGCAACTCAGCATATTCAGCGAACTCAACAACATAAAGAACATTAGCATGGACGAGCCGTACTCGGGCATTTGCGGCATCACCAAGGACGAGCTCCTCACACAGATGAGCGACGACATCGACGAGCTTGCCCAGAAAATGAATCTCACTCGCGAACAGACCATCGACAAGCTGAAGGAGAACTACGACGGATACCATTTCTCATGTTCTGGTCCTGACGTGTTCAATCCGTTCAGTCTGCTCAACTGCTTTGCCGACGGCAAGACTAATGCCTACTGGTTCGGTTCCGGAACTCCTACGTATCTCATCGAGATGATGCGCAAGTTCGACGTCAAGCCAACCGACATCGCACCGATGTATGCCCGTGCCTCGGCTTT
>CAKQDG010000103.1 GCA_934219025.1 uncultured Prevotella sp.
TAGGATACTGCTCGATAGGCAGCGAGATAAGTCCGATGACACCGAGGATTACTATCAAGATAGAAATCACGGTAGAGAGCACCGGGCGCTTGATAAATGTATCTAATCTCATTTGTTTTCTTTTTTGATTAGGGATTAGGGGTGATGGATTAGGGATTATTTGACTTTTTAAAAGAAAAGACTATCAAGTTAAAAGAAAAGGCTATCAAGCTCTATTCTCTATTCTATAGTCTCTATTCTCTAATCCTTCCTCTCTCTCCCAAAATATTATTTTCCGAAATCCTTCTTCAATTTGCTCAGGTCGCTCTGGTCAGCTCCCATAGCCTCGGTTTTCTTCAGTTTTTCCTGATACTGCGCCTCGGTGACAGGAGTAATCTTCTGTCCGTCGGTCAAGGCTGAGATACCGTTCATCACTACGCGGTCGCCTGCTTTCAGTCCGCTCTCGATGATATAGTTCTTGCCGTCGTTGTTGGCATTCACCGTAACCGGAGTGTACTTCACCTTGTTGTCGGAACCTACTACATACACGAAGTACTTGTCCTGCACCTGCGAAACGGCATCCTGCGGGATGATGATTGCCGATGATGCGTGGTGAGGCACTACGATGCTTCCTGACGCTCCGCTCTTGAGCAGATGCTCAGGGTTAGGGAAGTCGGCACGCATGGAAACGGTACCTGTTGTTGGATCGATCACGCCGCTCACTGTGGCTACACGGCCTTCGTGGGCATACAGCGAACCGTCGGCGAGCTGCAACTTAACAGCCGGATAATCCTTGATAGCTGCATGTATGCCGCCAACGCCTTTGGTCATATCAAGAAGGTCTTTTTCTGTCATAGAGAAGTAAACCTGCATAGAACCGATGTTTGAAACGGTTGTCAGCGGCTGCTGGCTTGATGCGCTGACGAGTGCACCCACGCGGTATGGCAGATCGCCGATAACGCCGTCGGCAGGACTGGTCACATAGCAGAAGTCGAGGTTCTGCTTTGCTGATGTATAGTTAGCCTCTGCCTGTGCCACTGCTGCGTATGCAGCTTCGAGGGCGTTCTTGGCCGACTGAAGTTCGTAAGAACCGATCACGTTGTTCTTGAACAGTTTTTCGTTGTTCGTGTAAGTCAGCTTTGCCGTGTTGAGCTGTGCCTTTGCCGAATTTACGGCTGCACGTGCCTGGCGAACGGCGGCTGCGTAGGTTACATTGTCGATAACAAAGAGCAGCTGGCCCTTCTTCACAGTCTGACCTTCCTGCACGCAAAGCTTTGTTATGAATCCCGAAACTTTCGGACGAATCTCCACGTCCTGAACACCCTTGATTGTAGCTGGGTAAGTGGTCTGGAGCTCTGTGCTCTGGCCGCTGATTGTTCTAACCGCATATTCGTCGTCGCCGAAATTCGGTTTACCGCTCTGCTTGCTTCCGCATGATGTTACCATCATAGCAGCAGCGAAAAGCAGAATCAAAAGATTACTTTTTTTCTTCATACCTATTCTTAAAAAATTATTTATTCTAAATGATACGTATTATACCTAATTATATATATAGGGCTTTCTGCCCTGGCATAGCTTCTTATTTTCAGAATTGAATAAAGAATACCCGAAAAAACTTATTTCCTTATTTCAGTTTTCACGCTGCAAAATTAGCCATTTATATTCATATAATCACTCTATAATCACTATTATTGTTTTGTTTTAACTAAATTTTCAAGAACTTGAGATTAGGGCGAGAAACACGCGCTACAGAATAAGAACTTTAGAACACTTTTCGATTTTTCTTTTTTGCCGGCGGCGAAAGAAAATTTTAAGAAACATAAACTTTTCTGGCGAAGAAGCAATGCTTTTCCGGGAGCAAAGCATTGCTTCTCTCCCCGAAAAGCATTGCTTTGCCAAATCATAAGAAAAAAAATATTAAATCGGATTGTTTTCGCGGTGAGAAAATTTTCATTACCTTAGCATCCGATTATGGAAAAAAAGGAAACTTTGTATATCGACATAATATTGCCGCTGCCGCTCAATTCGCTGTTCACTTATTCCGTGCCCGAAGGGATGCACGACGAGGTGGAGAGCGGCAAGCGCGTGCTCGTGAACTTCGGGAAGTCGAAGCTCACCGTGGGACTTATCGTGAGGAGCCACAACGTGAAGCCTGACTTTAAGGTGAAGGACATCGAGAGGGTGATCGACCGCGAACCGGTGGTGAACGGCAACCAACTGAAGCTATGGCAGTGGGTTGCCGACTACTACATGGCACCGATAGGCGACGTGTTCAACGCGGCGCTGCCTGCAGGACTGAAAACGGTGGACGGATTCAAGCCGAAAACGGAAACTTATGTTACTATTCCGGAGAAACTGCAGCACGAGCAGGCGCTACACGTGGCTTTCGGCATACTGAAAAGGGCTCTGGCACAGCAAAAGACGTTTGCCACCTATCTTAATATGTCGCACTGGGACTCTATCGTGGGCGACTGTCCCGACGAGAAGATTGCCGAAGTAACGAAAGAGGAGCTGATGAACGAGGCTCACTGTTCGGCGGCGGTGATGAAGCAGCTCATCGACAGGGGATTCATCTCTACCTACGAAAAGGAGGTGGGCAGACTGAACTGTGGCGGAGTGCCGCATCTGGACAACGTGAAAAGGCTGTCGGAGCCTCAACAGGAGGCTTTCAACCAGATTTTGTTTCAGTTCCTGAAAAAAAAGGTGGTGCTGCTGCGCGGCGTAACGTCGAGCGGCAAGACGGAGATTTACATCCATCTCATCAAGCAGGCTCTGGAGCGCCACGAGCAGGTGTTGTATCTGCTGCCCGAAATTGCCCTCACCGTGCAGATTAGGCAGAGGCTGCAAAGGGTGTTTGGCGACAGGCTGGGCATTTACCACTCCAAATACTCGGATGCGGAACGCGTGGAGATTTGGAAAAAACAGCTATCTGACTCTCCCTACGACGTGATTCTGGGGGCAAGGTCGGCAGTTCTCCTGCCTTTCTCGAAACTCGGGCTGGTGATTATCGACGAGGAGCACGAAACATCGTTCAAGCAGCAAGACCCCGCACCCAGATATCATGCCCGCAGCGTGGCGATAATGCTGGCTCTGCAGTATGGCGCAAAGACGCTGCTCGGTTCGGCCACGCCGTCGGCCGAGAGCTGGCACAACGCTGAAGCGGGGAAATACGGGCTCGTGGAGCTCGACCAGCGCTATCAGGGCATCGAACTGCCGGAAATAAGGGTGGTGGACGTGAAGGACATGCAGCGACGGAAGATGATGTACGGACCGGTGTCGCCCCTGCTCCTGGAGGCTATGAAAAAGGCTCTCGCCGACGGGGAACAGATTATCTTGTTTCAAAACCGGCGCGGCTTTGCGCCTATGATTGAGTGCAGGGTGTGCGGATGGGTGCCGAAATGCGAAAACTGCGACGTTAGTCTGACGCTACACAAAAATATGAACCAGCTAACGTGCCACTACTGCGGATTTACTTATTCCGTGCCGAAAAAATGCCCCAACTGCGAGAGCGAGGACCTCAGGCCCTACGGCTACGGCACGGAGAAGATTGAGGAGAAGATTTTGGATCTCTTCCCCGGAGTGCCCGTGGCGCGAATGGATCTCGACACCACTCGCTCGCGCAATGCCTATGAAAGAATAATCAACGATTTTTCTGCCGGCAGGACAAAGATTCTTATCGGCACACAGATGGTGAGCAAGGGGCTTGACTTCGACCACGTGAAGGTGGTGGGCATACTGAATGCCGACTCCATGCTCAACCAACCTGACTTTCGCGCCTATGAGCATGCCTTCACCATGATGTCGCAAGTGGCAGGAAGGGCCGGACGAAAAGGGGGCAGAGGGTTGGTAATACTCCAGACCAAGGATGTGGAGCAGCCGATAATCACACAGGTGGTGGAAAACAACTGGCGTGGCTTCTATGCGCAGATGATGGCTGAACGGCGACTGTTCCACTATCCGCCTTTCTATCGTCTGATTTACGTGTTTCTGAAGCATAAAGACGAGGGGCGCGTGGACACGGCGGCTATCGAGATGGGCGGCCGACTGCGCCAGTGGCTCGGGGCAAGGGTGTTGGGACCCGACAAACCGTCGGTGGCGAAGGTCAGAACCATGTTCATCCGCAAGATTATGCTCAAGCTCGAAATCGGCATCGACATGAAGCGCGTGCGCCAGTGTCTGCTCTTGGCGCAGCAGCAGATGGAAAACGACAAGAGGTATGTTTCGCTCCAGATTTACTACGACGTGGACCCGAGCTGACAGATTTTTTTTTACGTTTACTCCTTAATTTCTGCAGGATAATCCACGATAAGCATCATTTGAACCGGATTACCGATTTTGGCGTTTTTCTGTAACCGGATTTTTCACTATATTTGCATAGTCAATATTTAAAACTTTTGATTATGAAAAAGACTATTCTAGGACTCGTTATAGCCATAACAATGATGGCTATGCCTAAAGTGTGTTCGGCACAGGGACTGCTCATCAACTCCACAGGTATGCTGCCATGGAAGCCTGTGCCTTATAACAATCAGAGCAGTAATCAAAACAGCAACCAGAACAACACGCAGTTTGAACAGTCCGCTAACACCGGCGGTTTGTTGATAAACGAGACCTATTACATCGACGAAAACGGCAACAGAATTTATTATGGGCTCGATGCCCCTGTAAACAACAGTTCCACGTCTACAACAAGAAGTTCGTCGTCGTCAAGCCGCACATGCGGTCGCTGTGGCGGCAGAGGCGGATGCCCCACATGTGGAAACACAGGCAAGATGCTCAACACCATGTATGGCGGGCGCACCTACTCCACCTGCACCTCATGCGGCGGCAGAAAGGTTTGTCCGAGTTGCGGCAGATAAAACACAAAAGCAACAAAATACAAAACAAATCCCCGACATTCTCATCAAGAGAGAGTCGGGGATTCTTTGTATATTCACATTTGATAAAGGTCATGGTTTCACTATGATGTAAACTTTCTTGTCGGAAAATTTGGAATTAATTTATTAAATTCCTACTTTTGCCCACAACTTTTTGCGTTAAGTTGTTAAGCAGTGTTGTTCATCCAACATTGGTGCATACAAGACATAAGTGAATAAGAAGGAACAGGATAAATTTTATATCAGAAAAGAATTGGGTATTCTAAAAGAAAAGGAACGGGCAATGTAAGGAAAAGGATAATCCTACACATCCCAACATATTACTAAAGTTTTATTTTTATCACATATATTATTAAGTAAGTAGCAAAAGAAACATTATGAGAATGTCTGAAAAAGTGATTTCCAAAATGGGAAAAGCAATCAGTCATGTCTTTTCCCTTGTAATTTTGTTTAATGTAGCTGTAGTACAACATACTGACGGTGCCGTTGTTACTCTACAGCCTTCCACTGGCTTGCCTGGCGAGGAAGGGGCGACAGTACACATGTATGTCATACGCAACAATCAAAATCCGCACGTTTATTGGCGCAGCGACATCAAGCCCACAAAGACGTCTGATCTCGGAAGATTTGCTTTCTATCAAGTGGACAGCCCCGACGACAGTAAGACCAACGCCTATTACATCTACGACTGCAGCACCGGGCAATGGCTATCTTATACTTTGGCGGAGAAATACTACTGCACAAAGGCAAACCAGATGAACTGCAAGAACTTTGTAAGTCTAAGCGATGAAAAGGCCGAGGGTGCATATTTCTATGTGCATCTGAATTCTTCTAAAGGCTACTACGAGATTACGCCAGCTCTATCCTCGGGCGAGGAAGCTACCACAGTAAACGGCAATCCGTCGGCCTGCTATATAAACTTCCACGGAGGTATGGACACATTTCCCGACAACACGCTCGGCCTTTGGGAACATGCCGGTTCAAAAGACACAGGCTCGGCATGGGTGCTCGAGGAACCGTCTGGCGGTAACGAAATTGAAGCCTCGGAAATTCCCGCACCCGACGACACAAGGATTTCCAAGGTTTATTCCCTGCACAACGGATATGGAAGCGGCGTTGCCTCTACCCTGTTCCCGGCGGCAAACAGCGACGGTCATTTCGCTCTGGAAAAAGTAACCGATGTGGACAATGCATACTATATCTACGACTATTCTGCCATGAAATGGCTATACTATACAAGGCAAACTGACTATTCCACGCCAAAGAAAGACTTTGTAAGTCTTGAGAACGACAAAAAGGAATACTTCAACATCGTGTCTATAGGCAATGGATATTATGAAATCCGTCCGTATACAGAAGCGGGCGAAGTTGCCAACGTTTATCTGAACTATTATCTCGGCGTGGCTCTGAACAAGTCTAACACCATCGGTTATTATCTCCATGATGGCTCAAGAGATGCCGGCAGCCGCTGGATTTTCACCGAGGTAGGCTCCACACCAAAAACAATAAGCGAGGAAAGCGATGTGAACAGTTATGAGAAAGAGGGCGACCTCGAGCTGACACTTGTACGCTCTCTTGGTTCTGACTGGTGGAACACTTTCTGTGTGCCATTCAACATATCAAAAGAAAACGTAGAGAGTGTGTTTGGAGCAGATTGCCAGATTCGTGAGTTTACAAGCGTGTCTGACGACGGAAAGACGCTACTATTCTCTTCAACCGACAATATCAAGGCAGGCAAGCCATATCTTATCCGTCCGGCAGCAACAGTCAGCAATCCCACATTCAGTTTCATGAACATCGAAGAGGGAGCTCCGGTGGCTGTAGAACACAACGGCTTTAAAATGGTTGGAACATATGGACAGACTTCGCTCCGCAAGGGCGGTCTGGACCTGTTTCTTGGTGACGGCGACAAGTTCTACAAGCCGAGCGACAACAGCAAGCTTAAAGGAATGAGGGCATACTTCCAGGTGCCGGAAAACACCAAGGCAAGTTCTTTGCACGCTCTGATTGACAGTCAGACCACGACTATATCTTCTATTGATAAAGAGAATAATGCTACGCTATCTCCTGTATACAATCTTCAAGGACAAGTGGTAGGCTATGGAACCCTAGCATTGCCAAGCGGCATATATATTCAGAATGGAAGAAAAATTGCCGTGAAATAAATCTTCACGGTCATATTTATTAAAGAGAATTTAGAAATTGGATTATCTGTAATGTTGGTTATATAGAAAGCATTTTACGATTATCTTTAATGTTAGTTTTATAAAAAACATTTTACGATGAACAAGAAAGCATACACAACACCGTCTATCAAGGCGGTCAAGATGGAGTCAGAATCAATATTGGCTGCAACAAACGGACTTAATTACAATGGAACGCAAGGTGATTTACCTGATGACGATGATGATGATAACTACGCCCCGCCAAGTAGCGGACGTAGTTTTAGAAGAATCTTTTCGTCTGGTTCAACGGACAATGACGAATAATTATTTTTTATATGACTAAAATATTAATCCCCAGTCTTCTATCAAGGTAGACGACTGGGGATTATTTTGTAAAGTAGTGACAAGAAACTTATTTCCTGCGTTTCTTGAAATACAGCCAATAGCCGGTAACGGGCAGCGAGGCTCCGATGATGCTCACAATGAAAGTAATCACCTTTGTCAGCATACCGCCCCACGAACCGATATGCAATTCATGGAAAACGGTCATCAGTTCCGAGCCCTTTGGTACGAGTTTCAGTCCGAAGCCCAGGCCTGTAACGGCGAGCAGCAAAAGCCAGACAATCGTCCACCAGCCGAGGCTTACATGAAGGTCGTAAAGGAGTTTCCGTTTGCCTTTGCCTGTATCTACAGTAAACCGCT
>CAKQDG010000104.1 GCA_934219025.1 uncultured Prevotella sp.
GTGTTGTAACTACCGTTAAAAACACTTTTAACTACCGTTACAAACACTTTTAACGGTAGTTGAAAACACTTTTAACTACCGTTACAACACCTTCTTTCCTATATTCCTTTACCTATATTAGCATGTTCCGCTTCTTTTTATAAAAACATTCCATACCTTGAAGATTTTATTTTGCGTCATTACTTTTGCCCCAAAAAGAAAAATTCCTGTAAATATTTGTGCAGAATGAAAATAAATATGTACTTTTGCGCAAATTTGAGAGTAAAACAGAGATACACAGGATTTATTCTTTGTATGAGAAAATGAGAAAAGGATTTTTATTTGTTGTCATCGCATTTACACTGATGATGTGGACAACAACGGGATGCACCGACAAGAAAGCATCCGGAGCCGATTCTACAGCGACCGACTCCACCGACACAACGGCTGCCGACACACTGGAACAGCTCATCTCCGAACAGCCCATGCCAAAGGCTGCCGACGAACTGTTCGACGATTTCATCTTCAACTTTGCAGCAAACAGAAAACTGCAGATGAAGAGAATTCTGTTTCCGCTGAAAGTGGTGAACGGAAAAACGGAGAAGATGCTGAACAAGGGACAATGGAAAATGGAACACTTCTTCATGAACCAGGGCTACTACACGCTCATCTTCGACAACCGCAGGCAGATGAACCTGGTGAAAGACACCTCGATCAACAATGTGGTGGTGGAGAAGATTTACCTGAAGCGCAAAAAGGTGAAACAGTATGTGTTCAACCGAATCAACGGACAGTGGATGCTCGTGGAGGTGAACACCGGGGCCATGTATCAGAACAACAATGCCTCGTTTCTGAACTTCTACCAGAAGTTTGCCACCGACTCAGCTTATCAGGCTCGCCATCTCGACAACCCGATACACTTCTCCGGTCCGGACCCCGACGACGACTTCAGCACCATGACAGGCGACATCGCACCGGAAACATGGCCTGCCTTCGCACCGGAACTGCCGTCTGGATTTATATATAATATAATGTACGGACAAAAATACACGCAGAGCAACCAGAAGATTCTCGTGATGCGAGGCATTGCCAACGGCATGGAAATGGAACTCACGTTCAGACGCCACGGCAAGGAATGGAAACTGACAAAGCTCTCTGAATAAAAAAAGAAATTTAATATATATGGAAGACTCCTATCGGCAATGCTCAAGTATATGCCGACAGGAGTTTTTGGATTTATCAGGATAATTCATTATAAATAAAAAACAAAGAAAGTGAAAGATTTCAGAAACTACAGTCTGGCACAGCACAACACATTTGGCATCGACGCCAAGTGCAGCCGCTTTATCGAGTATGCCACAGTTTGCGAAGCAAAAGAGGCAACAAAAAGCTTGACCCACAGCGACATGCCGTTGCTACTAATCGGTGGCGGAAGTAATCTGTTGCTGACAAAGGATTTCCAGGGCACAGTGCTCCACTCTGCCATCAAGGGCATCAGCTCCACGTTTATCGACGGAGGAGTGCTCGTGAGATGCGGCAGCGGAGAGACATGGGATGATGTAGTGGCACATTGCGTAAGCCACGGATGGCACGGAATGGAAAACCTGTCGCTCATTCCGGGCGAAGTGGGCGCAAGCGCCGTGCAGAACATCGGGGCCTACGGTGCCGAAGTGAAAGACATTATATATAAGGTGGAGGCAGTGGAAATTGCCACCGGCAAGTCATGCTTCTTCACCAACGAGGAATGTGAATATGCCTACCGCGACAGCCGTTTCAAGCACGACTGGAAAAACAAATATCTGATAACCCACGTTACTTACCGCCTGTCTACCGTGTTCAACTCGCATCTCGACTACGGCAACATCAGAAAGGAACTCGACAACAGAGGCATCGAGCACCCTACAGCCCTGCAGCTGCGACAGACCATCATCGACATCCGAAACGAAAAACTGCCTGACCCCAAGGTGGAAGGAAATGCCGGAAGCTTCTTCATGAACCCTATCGTGGACATAGAGAAATTCAACGAGCTGCTTGCCGAATACCCCAACATGCCACACTACGAAATTGACGCCGACCACGAGAAAATCCCTGCCGGATGGATGATAGACCAGTGCGGATGGAAAGGAAAAACCGTGGGCAAGGCCGGAGTTCACTCAAAACAGGCTCTGGTGCTCGTGAACAAGGGTGGCGCAACGGGACAGGACATCGTGAACCTTTGCGAAATGATACGCAAGGACGTAAACAATAAATTTGGCATTGACATTCATCCGGAAGTAAATATCATTTAAATGAAACTCACCTTTCTCGGCACAGGAACATCGGTCGGCGTGCCTACCATAGGCTGCCGCTGCAAAGTTTGCCAAAGCCACGACAAGCACGACAAGCGCTTGCGCTGCTCGGCAATGGTGGAGACCGAAAGAACAAGAATCGTTATAGACTGCGGACCAGACTTCCGCGAGCAGATGATGCATCAGGAGTTCCGCAAAATCAACGCCATGCTCATCACCCACTCCCACTACGACCATGTGGGGGGAGTAGACGACTTGCGCCCGTTTTGCGTGTTCGGCGACATCGACGTGTATGCTGACCCGATTTCAGAAAAGAGTCTGCGGCAAACCGTGCCCTACTGCTTTGCCGAGCATCTGTATCCAGGAGTGCCGAAGATTAAGTTGCACCAGTTGAATCCGCACGAACATCTGCAAGTAAACGAACTTAGCGTCTTGCCGTTCAGAGTAATGCACGACAAGCTGCCCATCCTGGGCTACAAAATCGGCAAACTGGCTTATATAACAGACATGAAGACCATTCCCGAAGAAGAGATTGCACTGTTGCAAGATATTGACGTGCTCGTGGTGAACGCCCTGCGCTTCACAAAGGAACACCACTCCCACATGCTCGTGGACGAAGCCATCTCCTTTGCCGGCAGGACAAGTGCCAAGCGCATCTTCTTCACCCACATGTGTCACGACATCGGTCTGCACAAGGAGGTGAACAAGATTCTGCCCCATGGCATAGAACTTGCCTACGACGGAGAAACGGTGGAGATATAAGAAAGAAAAAAATGATTTGGCAGGATTAATACTAAGCAGGTATTGGTTCTGCCATTATTTTGCTCGTATACTCAAGAAAATTATCGGGGATAATTAAATTGCAATGGTTCGTTTAAGGACAAAAAAAAGAGGATAATATGATCACTCACACTAGCCTCCTGAATACAATTCTTGCGATTTCGAATGAAAGTAGCAATAGCTACAAATATAAAAACATCCTAATCGTTCAAATCTAATAACATAATCTTTACCTTAAATCTATCAAACTACTAACCTATGAAAAATGTATTCTCCCGAACACGTTGCAAAGGTACATCTTTATGTGTTCGTACACAACAGTTCGGGAGATTATTTTTTCACTTTTCTCTCTTTATTGACATAAATCAATTACACGACAAGAAAAATGCAGTTTTATTCTATCATTTTCAGGAAATCATTCTCGCTGATGATAGGAATGCCGAGTTTCTCAGCCTTCTGCAGTTTAGACGGCCCCATATTGTCGCCGGCAAGGATAAAGGAAGTCTTGCCGCTGATGCTGCCCACATTCTTTCCGCCGTTCTGCTCAATCAGGAGTTTGTACTCGTCGCGACTGTGGTGCTGGAACACTCCGCTGATAACGATGCTCTTGCCCTGAAGCTTGTCTGAAGCCTGTGCTGTCTGCTCTTCGCTGAGCGCCATCTGCAGTCCGTAGCTGCGCAGACGCTCCACGATTTCCATATTCTGCGGATTGTGGAAGAATGTCATTATACTCTTTGCCATGACCTCGCCAATTCCGTCAATATCAAGTAGTTGCTGGAGGGAGGCATTCATCAGGTTGTCGATACTCTTGAAATGTCGCGCAAGCAATTTCCCCGAAGTCTCACCCACGAAACGGATGCCGAGGGCAAAGACCACACGCTCGAACGGCACTTGCTTTGAGGCCTCAATGCCCTTGATTATCTTCATTGCCGACTTCTGCCGGTTGCCGTCGCCGTTAATCTGCTGCACATCGATCGTATATAGGTCGGCTACATTACGCACGAGTCCCTGACGATAGAAGTCGTCCACGGTTTCCGGTCCGATACTGTCGATGTTCATCGCCCTGCGCGAAATGAAATGCTCTATTCTGCCCTTAATCTGTGGCGGACAGCCTGCGTCGTTAGGACAATACCATGCTGCCTCGCCCTCATAGCGCACGAGTTTTGTGCCACACTCCGGACAATGGGTGATAAAGCTTACGGGCTGTGCTATTATAGGACGCCTGTCAAGGTCTATGCCCACAATCTTGGGGATTATCTCCCCACCCTTCTCTACATACACATAGTCGCCGATGTGTAGGTCGAAGCTGCGGATAAAGTCTTCGTTGTTCAGCGTGGCGCGCTTCACGGTGGTTCCGGCAAGCTGAACAGGGTCCATGTTCGCCACAGGCGTTACAGCTCCGGTGCGTCCCACCTGGAACGTAACCTCGTTAAGCCGAGTGCAAGCTCTCTCTGCCTTATATTTATAGGCAATAGCCCATCGTGGACTCTTAGCCGTATAGCCCAGATTGCGCTGCTGTCTGAGGGAGTTCACCTTCAGCACGATTCCATCGGTAGCCACAGGGAGATTCTTGCGTTCCGCGTCCCAATAGTTTATATAGTCGTAAATCTCCTGAAGGGTCTTCACCTTTTTCATCCCCTCGCTGATCTTGAAGCCCCACAGCTTTGCCGCCATCAGATTTTCGTAATGGCCGTCGCAAGGCATTTCGTCGCCGAGCAGATAATACAGATAGGAGTCGAGCTGCCTACTTGCCACGAGTGCGGAGTTCTGGCTTTTAAGCGTTCCGCTTGCCGCATTTCGGGGGTTGGCAAATAGCGGTTCCTCGGCAGCCGCCCGCTCGGCATTCAGCCGTTCGAACACTTTCCATGGCATAAGGATTTCGCCACGTATTTCAAACTCACGAGGATAGCCAGTGCCTGGCAACACGAGCGGAATGCAACGTATTGTCTTTACGTTTTCCGTAACATCATCACCATGCACTCCATCGCCTCTGGTCACTCCGCGCACGAGCTTTCCGTCGATATAGGTAAGACTGATAGAGAGTCCGTCGTATTTCATCTCGCAACACACTTCAAAGTCTTCACCGTTTAATCCGCGTTTCACGCTATCATACCAGTCAGCCACGTCTTGCTCGTTATATGTATTGGCAAGCGAGAGCATTGGATATTTGTGTGTAACCTGCTGAAACTCGTGGTTCAGATCGCTGCCCACACGTTGCGTGGGCGAGTTAGGATCGGCAAGTTCCGGGTGTTTGGCCTCAAGGTCTTGCAGTTCGTGCATCATGAAGTCAAACTCCTGGTCGGAGATTTCCGGCTGGTTCAGTACATAATATTTATAGTTGTGCTCGTGCAGCTCCTTTCTAAGCTGCAAAATTCTTTTCTTTTCGTCCATCGCGATTTATGTTTTATTATTTTTAAGGTTTTGGAAATTCACACCGTGAGCTTTATATAAGCCCTGTCGTCGAAGCTAGAATTTCCGTCGGCAATGCCCTTGGTAGCAACAAAGTTGCCTATGTTTTGCGGGTCTTTTCTTATATGCTCCCTCAATGCTGCCTCGCTTTCTTTGAGTGAAGGCAAGAGGAAAGGATAACCGTCGGAAGCCAAAACAACATCATGAACTACCGGGATTACTTTCACTCCCAACTTGAAGACTGGAGTTCCGTCGATCACGGCATACTCCCGGTTCTGTCCTTTCAGCATGGCCTCAACGAGCCGGGGCACAATCGCCATGCGGGCTTCTTCGGGGGAAGAGCCTTGGCGGATAAGGTTCACACGTTGCATGGCTATCTCGTGTTCGTATGTCTTGGGATTTTCATACAGTCGACCATCAACAATGGCCTGGCAGTCGCCAACCATCCAGACTTCCTTTCTTGACAGACTGAAAACAACTGCCGATGCCGTGAGCCGTTCTTCAGGATGCGAGGCCATACACGGCTCCATATTTCTGGTTTTATATTCCAAAGCTATCCTTTCGGTCACCCCTTGGCAGAACTCGTCTACAGAAATATCCTCACGCATATTGCTGATATATTCCGCCACGAGCAACATGGCAAACCTGCCGTTTTTCATACAAGAATCCAAACGATGCTTAGTTTTGCTTGTACTCCCGTCTATCACGGCAGCAAAGCCGTGAGTCACAACAATACCGTCCTCACAGTCTTCTGCTGTATGCTTTCCACACACAAATTGTTCTATTATTTTCATATTTCCAAGGAAAGGCAACATTATATATATGTTCCAAAGAAAGAACACAATATCTTTTTCATTATTTCATATTCAGAGTTCAACAAATCATCCCATATATTCACGGCAGAATTTTTCTCCAAGGCGGAACCCCTCTTCATAAAGGCGTTCCAACTTTTCCACATCTTTCTCCATACGCCCCACTTCTATCGGCCGCTCAGGTCGGATGCAGACGATTTCTCCCCTTTCTTCCATCTCGTCTATCATGTCGAGTTGCTTGTTGTAGGCAGCACAGCGACGACTCAAGGCAACACGCAGGCGCGGATAGTTTTTATATATGAAATGCGGAATCTTATGATCCTTCTCCGTTGAGCGATAGCCCTTGTTGCGTGTGAGCACGAGCACATTTGTCTTGTGCCCCTTCTCAATGGAATGCATCACGGGGATGCTGTCTACGATTCCTCCATCAAGCATCGGAATGCCATCCACCATAACAATTTTGCTGACATAAGGCAGACTGCTTGATGCCTTTACAATATCTATTACCCGTTGTTTGTCGTGTCGCTCAGAAAGATAACAAGCCGTACCGGTAAGACAGTTGGTGGTAACCATTTCAAACTCGTCAGGATTACTGAAAAAAGCATCATAATCATACGGCAAAAGCTTGTCGGGGAAATCCTCATACAAGAGTTTGCGGTCGAAAATACACCCCTGGGTCAGCAAGTGGCGCAGTCCTATATACTTGTATTTTGCAAGGTAGTCGATATTGGATATCCTGGCGCGACGTATCTGATGACTCATATACGAAAGTCCGTTGCACGCCCCTGCGGATACTGCCACTACATAATGGAAGTATACATTGTTCTTCATAAACCCGTCGAGCACACCACTCGTGAAGGTGCCGCGCATACCGCCGCCCTCAAGCACCAGTCCTGTATTCCAGTTTACCTGCATATTTTTTTAATATATACTCTAAAAATTGTCAAATAGCTTGTAAAAGCCATACGTATACAACAAATTATTAGTCTTTTTCCTTAAAATTCTATGCAAAGATAATGCTTTTCATCGAAATATGCCTATCTTTGCAAAGATAAATATACGTATTTCTAAATATGTATTAAGCCGTAATCAATATTAATGCAATATGCTATGTGGAAAGAAAAGCTGGGGAATTACCTGATTG
>CAKQDG010000105.1 GCA_934219025.1 uncultured Prevotella sp.
ATTTTCCACCTCTGTAGGAGCGACCTTATATCCGCCAACATTTATCACATCACCATCACGCCCTTTCAAGCGCAATCGCCCCTTATCGTCTATATATCCCAAATCTGAAGTATGAACAGCATCATCGTACAACACAGAAGCTGTAAGTTCTGCATCCCCGATATAACCAGTCATAAGAGTTTCGCCCACACATGCTACATGGCCATCAGATGATATACGTATTCCGGAATGGCGCATAGGTTTACCGAGACATCCGGCGATACATTCACCGTCGTTGAAGTTATACGTTGCAACGATACCAGTTTCCGTAGAGGCGTAAGTATTGTATAGCCTGGAGTATGGCAATATACCACACAAGCGTTCCATATCCCCCTGGGTTATAGCTGCGGCACCAGTCTCGATAAAATCTATCTTATGCGACAAACAGCACAACTTGTCCTCGGCAAATTGCATCAATATTCTGATACTTGCCGGCACAAGGAATGTTGCGACCTTGCCAGGAGCAGTCTCCATAGCAGAAAGCAACGAGTTCATATCCTTTATCCCCTCCGTAATCACTATGGTTCCTCCGAGATAAATCATGGGATAAAGTTTTGACAAACTACCAATATGATTTAGCGGTCCGCTAATTACAAAAGAGAGGTCTACCGTGAAATGCTGTGCATCAATAAGATTCTCGGCATCGGCAATTATTGTCTGATGACTTATCATAACTCCTTTCTGCTTCCCTGTTGTACCTGTTGTAAATAGGACATCAGCCACATTCTCTGGAACTGCACATTCTCCCGAATCGTCATTATAGTCGGCAAATCTATTTGTTATAGCTACAAAGACATTCTCCGGAGTATCCTTTTCTAAAGGTACGGCAATTTTACCAGACAGATGTATCGCCAGATAATCAACGATAAAATCTACCGTCTGAGAAGAGCGGAAGACAACAAATCGTCCCGTATGTTCCTCTTTCAGTTTTATCGTTCTTTCCATAACCATACCTAAAAGAGCAGCATACGAATACGAGCGATCCCCAACAACTACAGCGGTTTTTCCAGGATGCGCCTTGGCGTTATTCAGAAAATATTCTTCAAGCCTCATCACAAGACATTTTAATGCAGACAGATTATTTATCTTCCAACTTTCTCTCAACCATCGCCACAAGACTGTCGATATTCTTGAAATTCTTTGGCGTAACATCAGAATGGTCGAGTTTCACGCCATATTCCTCAGAAAGGAGCATCAAGATTGTTGTTATTCCCAAAGAATCCAGTTCACCGAAAAGGAAATCAGAATCAACGTCTACCAATGGCAGAGCTTCTTCAAGTATCGAATGTATTTTTTCTCTCATAATCCTATTAATTTTATTATTTGTATTTCAATATTTAAATTTTTCAATCTTACAATTCTTCAATCTTTCAATATTTCAATATTTCCCGCGAGTTTTTCTGCACTGTAGCTCAAGACGTCAGCTTTCTCTTCATCATGCATAACGACCTGTACTTTCGCCTTTGGATAAACAAGCGCACAAAGCAATGCAAGTTCGCCATATCCGTCGTCATTCAACCGGATAATGTCGAGACCGGCAAACGACTTAACCTGCATAGCATAATTTTCTGTTTTCTTCAAATTACGCACAACAGACGCAAAGATGTCCACTCCCTTATAGCGATAACGGTCTTTTACAATTGGGGCATAATAATCAACCGTCTCTATTTTCTTCTTTATATTAAAATATTCATCAATATAATATTCATGAACAGCCTTTGTAAGCTCTACATAGTCTTTGCCCCACTCCATCTCTTGACGATGAATAACAGGACGCACAAAGACCGACAGCTCTCCACTATAGACACAGAAACTATTGCGAGGCAAGACATGGTTGAAACCATGAATGAAAACGGGCAAGATATCGATGTTCAACTTCTCTGCGAGATAGAACGCTCCCTTATGGAAGCGGAGTATCGAACTGCTACAATTTCGCCCACCCTCAGGAAATACAACAAAGCTGTAGCCTTTGTCTACATATTTATGGAACCTGCCCATATCCTGCAAAGCGGTATCATCCAGAGATATAAACTCCATCCAACGGAAAATTCTTCTGACAAATAGGTTTGAACTTGGATTGCCGTTTGATACAAGTATCAGTTTCTCGTTGAGAGCCATAAATACAGCGGCATCGAGCATTGACTGGTGATTGCATACCACGACTTTCGGCTCTGTGAAAATCTCATTTCCCAGCGGATTATTGATGTTAAATTTCACTCCCGGTATATGCTTCAAATCATAGGCATACAATCTGCGGATATATCTGCGGAAGCGCAATGTCTTGTTCTCGTTTTTCTTTGTAACGACAAACAGCAGGAAGCCATAGACATATACTGTGGCAAGCTGCAAGAAAAACACTGTTGCTGACCATGCCATACGGAGAAGTGGCAAAAGAGACACTGGACGCTGACGATATCCTTTTTTGTTTTTTACAAGGAAGTTGAAAATGAGCGGCGGGAACAGATATGCCATCAACACAACGGAGAACATTCCGGCTATGGTTACTTGTGCCAGCGAATGTAACGCAGGATGTTTTGCCACGATTAGTGTTCCTATTCCTATAAACATAATCAGGGCGGATATGATTATGGAATTCTTGTATGACGCAAGCATCTTTCGCCGGTATGCATACTCGTAGCATGCGCCCTCGGTCATAAATATGGTGTAGTCGTCGCCTTGTCCGAAGATGAATGTAGCGAGGATGATATTCACGATATTAAACTGAATGCCGAACATTGCCATGATGCCCAATATCCATATCCAGCTCACAGCCATCGGCACAAACGACAGAATGGCGAGTTCTATGCTGCCGAGCGACATCCACAGAAAGAAGAACACGATGCAACCGCAGGCCCAACCGATATAGTTGAAATCGTCTGACAGGTTATTTGCTATAGCACTGTTCATGCTCTGCACGTCAAAGCCATAACCTCCATGCTTACTGATTATCTCTTCCACCTTGTCTACATCCGTCTGCTTTACGGAAAGGACATCCACGATATTGTATTTTCCGTTAATACTGTCGCAACTGACGTTTGAAGAGAAGGCAGACTTTGTGAGAACATCGAAATATGCCACAGGCTTTACAGTGTATTCTCCGTTCAGAAGAGTGCTGAAATCTTCAAAAGATTCCTTTGAAAAGCCCTCTGTCACACCTTCACGAAGAAGCTGTGCAGTAAGTTTTTCTTTGTATTTTGCAACAAAGTTATGCCACAAGCCAAGACGATGCTGTTGTTCTTTTTCAGAACAGATAAACTGTTTCAGCCCGGCATGACGCTTTACCAAACCTTCACGTTTCATTTCAGAAAAACAATTTTGCATTGCCTTACTCTTGTCAAGAGCTGCATCGATAGAGGAGGCAGTAGACACGGCATACACCTTTTGGTCATTGCCAGCATTTGTCATCATCTTCTGGAAGTAAGCCATATCCAGTTTCTGTTCATCCGTCATATAATTGATATGTCCCATATTGGCATCAAACTTAGTATCGAAGCTATACCATGCAAAGACGACGGTCAATACTGCAACTGCAGCAACAACAAAAGGTTTATTCTCAAGCGACACATCTCCCAATTTATTGAAGAAGGATTTTTCCTCGTGCTTCTTCACCGCCGTTACGTGTGGCAGGAAGAGAAGGACGAAGAGTATTGTACCAATGAGCAGGAAGGAAGCAAACAGTCCCAAGTCGCGCATCGCCACAGACTGCAGCGGAACGAGGGCAAGGAATGCTCCAACAGTAGTTATATTGCCCACGACAAGCGGCATTACGATTTCCTTCAGAGCCTTTTTCTTGTCGGGTGTATGAGATAGGTGAGCGATGAAATGTAATGGATAGTTCACTGCTATTCCCACAATGACTGATGATATTCCGATAACGATAATCGACACGCTGTTGTGTACCAATGCCAGACACCCCATTGCAAAGAGCCATCCCCAGGCTATCGACACGGCGATAAGAAGAAGGTTTTTCCAACTGCGGAACGACAGGAATAACAGGGCAAGAATAAGAACTACGGCGAGCGACACCGACAGGATACTGTCGGTCTTTATCTGCGAGGCATTGCCAACGGCAATTACCGGTCCACCGATAACATGAATGTCGATATTCTTATATTCTGCAGTTGTGGATTCTGCCACGGAACGCAAGAGAGAAATCAACTGCGTGTTGTGTTCCGTCTCGCTGGCGCCAAACGGGGAGTTTACCATCACGATGGCGCGCTGCATGTCGGGCGAGAATATGTAGCCGTCGTACATCTCGTATTTCAGTCCACTGTCGGTATGCTGAAGTTGTTCCACAATAGGAGTGAACAGATTAAGCGGGTCGCGCTGGATATTGTCGGCAAGGATTCCGCCCGACGGGAACATAAGCATCTGCTTGTCTTGCTGCAATTGTTTCTTGATATATCCCGGTTGGCTAATCAGCGAGTCCATACGGTGGTAGTCGTTCTCCGTGAGGAAATACGGGATGTTGCCATAAACAAAATCCGTAATGTCCGTGAGTTTTTCAATATCCACCTGTGCCGTCAGGTCTTTCGCCATACCAGAGGAATCCTTATCGGCAAGCGTAGAGACATAACTTTCTATTGCCGCCACCATAACGTCGGGATCAATTTTCGTCGAGTCGCGATACTGGAACACGGCGAAAATTTTGTTTGCTCCGGCAATATCCTGATAAACATTCAGGGCATTGTGATGATTGCCGTCGAGAGGAAGGAAGTCGGCAATATCCTCCTTGTAGTTTAGCCTCAGCACCGACATCACGAGCAATGCGGTAACAAGCAAGAACGACAGGAGAGCTGTCATTCTGTTATTCCGTAAATAGGTGTATATTTTTAGAATGAGCTGTGTCATTATATTCTTTTTTTATAGGATTATAGGACTTATGGGACTAATAAAGGAACGAGAAGTAAAAGAGTAATACCCTAATTCTTCACTCTTAATTTTCATTCCCCACTATTAGCCACCGGATTGGCATAAATACCGAGATAGATATCAAAGAGCTGTTCGACGTCGCAGGTATCATAGAACGTCAGTTTGTTGAGATGCTTTATGAACTCAGCCTTTTCCTGATCACTGTATTTGTCTGCATTCTTCTGTGTGCCATAACGCATGTCGTAGGCAATATAATTGTTGGGATAAAGTCTGTAGGCCGGACGGATTCTGCTGTCGATGAGTTGTGCCACAGCCTTATGGTATTCATTGTTGGTAAGCTGCTCCATCGCCTGCAGTTCTGCATGTATTATCGGTTCGCATATTTCTATATGCACCCTACCCTTTGGTTGCACAATACCAGTAAGAATACTTGTAAGGTCTTCACCCGGTTTTTTTGTGTATCTGGCAAACTGTGTCTCGTAAAGCTCCAATGTCTTCAGTATGTCACACGATTCCCACTCATAGGAGATACTGACTGGAACGATGTTCAAGTCGGCAATAGCCTTAATTTTGTCCCCGGGCTCGCTCATGCAGAACATCTTTATTATCCCCTGGTCGGTAGTGTCGTTGCCGTCTTTCGTTCTGCCGTTGCGTTGGGCAATCCACACACTCTGTTTTTTTTCTTTTATCGTGTAACGAATATAGTCGGAAAGGTGCTTAGAACTGCGGTAGAACTCTTTGATGCTTCCCCCTGGGCGTTCCACTTTAAACATCTTGTTGCTCTTACCGATATCTACAATGAGCTGATTCATCATCAGATTTGCGCCGAAAGTTATCTCCGTTGTGTCGAAGCCGTGCTTCACAAGCGAATATTGCAGCAGACTTGAGTCGAGCATAATGTCGCGATGGTTTGACACATACAGATACGACTTGTCTGGCGACAGACGGTCGAGTCCGCTGCACGAGTATTCCGTAGTGCTGTTTTCTATCACACGCTCATTAACGAGAGCCATCGTCTCCCTTTGGAAATCTTCAATCGTTTTATATCCGGCGATACGTTTCCTCACTTCATCAATCGGTTCGTCGGGATAGACATACGAAGAGAGTATCGGAAACGAACTGCTTTCGGCTATGCGTTGCATAGCTGCCGGAATCTCTTCCTCATAGTAGGGACGTATATCGTCAAAATTCGGTGTTGTCATATTTTATATTTTATTTCATATAAACAATCTTACGGAAATCACTTGGTTTTATATAAACATCAACACTTCCAATTATATTCGACCTCAATGTTTTCAATAAATAAATACGTTGCTTTTCTGCATTTTCATTCAAAAGTACATCAAAACTATTCCATCGTCCATCTTTAACCGATAAATCAATGTAAGCAAAATCCACAGAATCCTTATATGAAATAAAAGCTTTTGCAACGATACCTGCTTGTTCATTTAAACTTTCGACCCGGATATGTATTTTATATGGAACTGTATTTGCTTTATCTTCCACAAACCTATATCCTTTTACAGTTTGGAAGAATGAAGTCTTATACTTATTGATAGCAGCATTTACAAATGAAGGACTTATATCATTCTTACCTGCCACATACTCAATAAAATCTTCACAAGACAATCCTGAAAAACTTGTCGTAGACAAATCAACATCAATAGCAAATTCTTTCTGTTTCAAAAAATTCTTCTTTATTTGCTTCAATGTTTTCTCATTTTGAGAAAAACAGGTAAAGGCCGCGAACAACAGCAAAATAGATACAGATAATAATCGTCTCATAACACTTTATTTTTATACATTACATAGTAATTATCTCACAGAATAACCCTTTCATCCACTTCAAGAACTCCCCTTTCCAATGCCGACATTCTTCTGAGCCCTTCGTATCCGAAGCACCGAAACCATGTCCACCTGTTTTATATTGGATATACTTATGGGGAATGTTCTTCTCTGTAAGAGCGGAATCAAGCAATACTGAATTACGCCAATCCACAATGGGGTCGTCCTTGCAGTTTGCGAGGAACACGGGGGGACAGTCTGCAGGAACATGTTTTTCCAAAGACAGAGAATCACGAAGCTGACGATTGTTCTTGCGATTGTCGCCGAGCAAAGCACGGCGCGAGCGCCTATGCGTGCAATCGGCAGTCATACTGACAACAGGATATATCGGAGCGACAAATGCCGGACACACATCCTTACAGAAGAATTCAGCTGCCGACATAACGAGATGGCCGCCAGCCGAAAACCCCATGGCACCGATTTTGTGCGTATCGATGCCATACTCATCGGCACGAGCCTTGATGTATGTTATGGCACGCTGCAAATCCTC
>CAKQDG010000106.1 GCA_934219025.1 uncultured Prevotella sp.
TCGGTTACGGTGGTCTCGACCACGTTATCGCTTCTGGCGAGGATGTAAACTTGCTCGTTCTCGATACTGAGGTTTATTCTAACACCGGTGGTCAGTCTTCTAAGGCTACTCCACTTGGCGCTATTGCTCAGTTCGCTGCTCGCGGTAAGAGAGTTCGCAAGAAAGACCTCGGTATGATTGCCACAACTTACGGTTATGTATATGTAGCTCAGGTAGCTATGGGTGCCGACAATGCACAGTGCTTGAAGGCAATCCGTGAGGCAGAGGCTTATCCAGGTCCATCACTCGTTATCGCTTACGCTCCATGTATCAACCACGGTCTGAAGATCAAGGGTGGTATGGGTCGTAGCCAGGCAGAGGAAGCACGTGCCGTTGCATGTGGTTACTGGCAGCTGTGGCGCTTCAACCCAGAGTTGGCTAAGGAAGGCAAGAATCCGTTCTCACTCGACTCTAAGGAGCCAGACTGGAGCTTGTTCCAGGATTATCTGATGCACGAGGTTCGCTTCATGTCAGTAAAGAAGGCATTCCCTAACGAGGCTGACGAGCTCTTCGCTGCTACAGAGAGAATGGCTAAGCTCCGTTATGAGAGCTACATCCGCAAGTCTAAAGAGGATTGGTCAGACGCTACTGAGGCTTAATTCCTGATACTTTTTATCAGAGTGTATTTTTTAATACATTCTCTTAAAATAAAATTCAAATGAGAGAAAGATCCAATGTCTTTCTCTCATTTTCTGTTTATGCTTGTCTACTTCCATGCAAATGCATGAAAAAAGACACTGTATGCATTAAAACAAATGTGGAAAAATTCTTGCAAGCATTTTTTTTTGCTTACCTTTGCAATGCTGTAAAAATATTATGGCACAAGCATTTGTTTTATCATTAACTTTAAACCATGGATTGGCTAATAAATCTATTTACAACTACTGATTCCGTAGCGCATATCGCCTTGCTGTATGCTGTTGTGATTGCCGTTGGAGTCTATCTCGGTAAAATCAAAGTGGGAGGTATCTCCTTGGGAGTTACTTTCGTACTTTTTGCCGGCATTGCTGCCGGGCATATCGGGTTTACCGCCCCGACAAATATCTTGTCGTTTATTCAAGACTTTGGCTTGATTCTTTTTGTCTTTATGATTGGACTGCAGGTTGGACCGGGCTTCTTTGAGAGTTTCAGAAAAGGAGGCATAACGCTTAATGTTCTTTCCATTGCGCTGATTTTGTTGAACATAGTAGTGATGTTTGCTTGCTATTTCGTGTTCTTCGACACAAGCAATCCGAACAACTTGCCGATGATGGTGGGTACGCTTTACGGAGCTGTTACGAATACCCCTGGACTCGGTGCTGCCAACGAGGCTTTGCAGACTGTTTTCCCAGACGGAAATGTTCCGCAGATTGCAAGCGGTTATGCATGCGCTTATCCGCTCGGTGTACTTGGCATTATCGGTGCAACGATTGCCATAAGATATATCTGCCGCATAAAGCTCGACAAGGAGGAGGAACAGCTGGCACACGAAGAAGAAGAGAATACTGCTGTGAAACCGCATTTTATGCACCTCAAGGTAACCAACTCCTATCTTGAGGACCGCACGATAGCACAGGTGCATGAATTCTTGAATCGTGACTTTGTCTGTACACGCATATTGCATGAAGGCCACGTTACAATGCCTAAGGGCGACAGCCATCTGCATATCGGCGATTTGCTCTTTGTGGTTTGTGCCGAGGATGACGCAGAACCGATCATTGCCTTTATCGGTCCGGAGATAGAAGTGGACTGGAAAAAGCAGGATGAGCCGATGGTGAGCAAGCGTATTCTTGTTACCCGCTCTTCTATAAACGGAAAAACTCTTGGACAGATGCATTTCTCAAGCGTTTATGGCGTGAATGTAACGCGTATCACACGTCAGGGAATGGATCTCTTTGCAAGTCCGAGCCTTTCGCTTCAGGTAGGCGACCGAATAATGGTTGTCGGTCCGGAAAACTCTGTAAACCGTGTGGCTTCTGTTATGGGCAACTCTATCAAGCGCTTGGAAGCTCCTAATATTGCCACGATATTCGTTGGTATAATTCTTGGAATACTGTTTGGCAGCTTCCCGTTTGCAGTTCACGGAATTCCTGTTCCTCTCAAACTCGGTATTGCCGGCGGCCCGCTAATCATTGCAATCCTTATTGGCAGATACGGTTATAAGTTCCATCTCGTTACTTATACCACCACGAGTGCAAACATGATGCTGCGTGAAATTGGTTTGGTGCTTTTCCTTGCAAGTGTAGGCGTGAAGGCGGGCAACGGCTTCTGGGATACCGTTGTTCAAGGTGACGGACTGAAATACGTTTACACAGGTTTCCTCATAACAGTTCTACCTATACTCATTGTGGGAACAATTGCAAGGCTGAAATACAAGTTCAATTATTTCACCATTATGGGTATGCTTGCCGGTACATGTACAGATCCACCAGCATTGGCCTATGCCAATTCTGTATGTTCCAAGGAAGCACCTGCCGTGGGATATTCCACTGTTTATCCGTTGAGCATGTTCCTCAGAATATTCACGGCGCAGCTCATTGTGCTGTTTTGCTGTGGAGTGTAGTTGATGCTGAAATATAAATTTTAAACTTATATATAATAGTATGAAAAAGATCAGTTTAGCATTATTTGCGGTGCTTGTCTCGTCTTTGTCTGTCTTTGGCCAGGGTGCCCGAAACATAAAGATAAACGAGGTGATGACAAGCAACACTGCAAGTATTGTTGACGAGTTTGGCAGGTATAATGCTTGGATAGAGCTGTCAAATATAGCCTACTCGTCTTACAATGTGCGCGGAATGTATATTACTACAGATCGGCGCGTACTCGACAAATCTCTCACTGTGCCTCAGCGTATTGCAATGATGAGCGTAATCCCCAATGGAGACGAACGCACTTTGTTGTCTGCGCGTAAGCACTTGATTCTGTATTTCAACGGTAATCCAGCCGACGGAATGCAGCATCTCACGGCCAAGGCGCAGGCAGAAAAGGCCCTTTGGGTTGCCTTATACGACGGAAATGCCGTGGATATCATCGATTCTGTTTCTGTTCCGGCTCTTGCCCCAAATCTGTCTTATGCAAGGGTTAAGGACGGTGCTGCAAAGTGGACAGTGAAAACTGCCGACGAGGTTACACCTGGCTCAAACAACTACATTCACACGGGTGAAACAAAAATTGCAAAACTAAAGCGTGAAGATCCTCATGGCTTCGGTATCGCAATCCTGTCTATGGGAATAGTATTCTCGTGTCTGGCTCTTCTTTACGTGTTCTTCCGGCTTCTCGGCTTGTTCATGTCGCATAAGCAAACCATCAAGAAGGCAAAGAATATACCACCGGTGAATGTTGCTGTCAAGGCAGGAGAAAAACTTGCCGAAACAGGACACAAGACCAAGGTTATCCTCAAGGATGGTATGAAAACAGGAGGTATCGACAAGGAGGTTTATATCGCTGTAATCTCTATGGCTTTGAAGCAGTATCAGGATGATGTGCATGATATAGAGAGTAATATCATTACGATTAAGCCTCACAACACGCTATGGAATGCTCCGTTTGAGGAAGGAAATCATTTATAAACAACAGATTTGTCTAATAAAAAATAAAGAATAAAGCAATGAATAAATATCAATATAAAGTTCAGGGTGTTGACTATGATGTGGAGATAGTCGATGTAGAGGGCAATATTGCCAAGGTTAGTGTAAATGGCATTCCGTTTGAAGTGGAATTGAAAGAACCTATCAAGGCTTCGCAAATGCCTAAGCGTCCGGTTGTAAAACCTGCCGCTCCAAAACCTGCTGCCCCGGCTGCTGCTCCGGCTCCAAAGCCAGCTGCTCCAGCTCCTGCTGCAGGAAACGGTACGAAGGTTGCTGCTCCGCTTCCAGGCACAATTACCGAGGTTAAGGTAAAAGTTGGTGATGTAGTGAAGAGTGGCGACACCGTTGTTGTGCTCGAAGCGATGAAGATGCAGAACAATATTGAGGCTGAGTGTGACGGCACCGTTACTTCTGTCCTCGTTAATCATGGCGATACTGTTATGGAGGGTGCAGCCTTAATTACTATTGGATAAAACATATTTATTATGAATATATTGGATTTTATTGTTAGCAACTTTAATGAGTTTCTTACATACACCGGTTTCGCTAATGCCACGGTGGGTAACCTCATTATGATTGTTGTCGGCATTTTCTTTATATGGCTGGCTATCAAAAAGGACTTTGAGCCTCTTTTGCTCGTACCTATCGGACTTGGTATCGTTCTTGGAAATATTCCGTTCCGTGCTGATGCCGGACTTGAGATTGGATTATACGAGGACAATTCTGTCTTGAATATTTTTTATCAAGGTGTTCGCCAGGGATGGTATCCGCCATTGGTATTCCTCGGTATCGGTGCAATGACCGACTTCTCTGCCCTTATCAGTAATCCTAAACTTATCTTGATCGGTGCAGCTGCCCAGTTTGGTATATTTGGCGCATATATGATTGCACTTGCTCTTGGCTTCGAGCCAAACCAGGCTGCGGGCATCGCTATTATCGGTGGTGCAGATGGTCCTACGGCAATCTTCCTTTCTTCTAAGTTGAGTCCAAACCTGATGGGTGCCATTGCTGTTTGTGCATATTCTTATATGGCTCTTGTGCCGGTTATCCAGCCACCGTTGATGCGTTTGCTCACCACAAAGAAGGAGCGTCTTATCCGTATGCAGCCGGCGCGTCGTGTCAGTCAGTTGGAGCGTATCCTTTTCCCGATTATCGGTTTGCTGCTCACCACGTTTATCGTTCCGTCGGGTCTGCCTCTTCTTGGAATGTTGTTCTTCGGCAACCTGTTGAAAGAGTCTGGCAAAACCACACGTCTTGCCAAGACTGCCGGCAGTGCACTCAACGATGTAATTGTGATGTTACTTGGTCTCACCGTGGGTTGTTCCACTCAGGCAAGTGAATTCCTTACTCTTAACACGGTGTTCATATTCATGCTCGGAGCGTTTGCATTCATCATTGCCTCATCTACAGGCATTTTGTTTGTCAAGTTCATGAACCTGTTCTTGCCAAAGAATAAAAAGATTAATCCGCTTATCGGTAATGCCGGTGTGAGTGCAGTGCCTATGAGTGCACGAATCTCAAACAATCTCGGACTGGAATACGACCGCCACAACTTCTTGCTCATGCATGCCATGGGACCAAATGTTGCAGGCGTTATCGGTTCGGCAGTTGCAGCCGGTGCATTGCTTGGCTTCCTGTCGTAATTTTTGCACGAATATAGTTTTATATCAAGAATTTAGGAATTGAAGAAACTTTATTTAATGTTTGCTTCTTTCTTAAATTCTTGATATTTTCTTTTAAATTTTTAGCTTATGCAATTTATTCCCAAAATAGCTGTCATTGATTCCAATACTCTTGCATGTATTGGCATGAAGAATCTTCTGCAGAACATTATGGAGAGGATAGAGGTTGATATTTTCCTTTCTTTTTCAGAGTTGCAGGCAAATCATCCGGAACAGTATTTTCATTATTTCGTTTCGATGAACATCGTGTTGCAGCATTTGGATTTTTTCACGGAGCATAGGCGCAAGACCTTGGTTATGACCATGTCGCTCGACCCTGAGTCTAACCTCGACAAATTTCATTGCCTCTGTGTCAGTGTGCCTGAGAAGACGCTTATAAAATCTCTTCTCTCTCTTGAGCAAGGAGCACACCCGCATGGCAGGAGTATGCCTATACCTTCCCAAATGACTACTGTTCCGAAGATTTTGTCGGATAGGGAAATCGAGGTATTGACTCTTATTGTCAAGGGATATATTAACAAGGAGATTGCTGACAGGCTGAATGTAAGTTTGTCTACAATCGTTACCCATCGAAAGAATATTACAGAAAAACTTTCTCGTAAGAGTGTCGGTGCGCTCACCATTTATGCCGTGATGCATGGATATGTGAATATCAACGAGTTATAATATTGTGTTCTTCCCTTTCTCCTCCACATGTGTAGTAGGCTGGTAGGAGAAGGAAAATAATTTTTTCGGAAAAAGTTGCGGATTTCTGACGGAATTTTGTAATTTTGCTCATGGCTTTGAGTTTTGAGTAATGTTTTTTTGTCACATCTAATTTACTCATTTTCCGTGACATACGGAAATACTCAAAGTTTTTTTATGCAATATTTTCAGCGGTAGAACCTAAATCCGAAACTTGAGTGTTGTTATATTTGAAGCCATGAGCGAATTGTTTCGTACTATTTTGATATAGGCACATCAATGGCTTGATGACTGCACAAGGTTTTGCCAGTTGAATTCGCGTTTGGTTAAAGAATGTAAATATATGCTATTTTAAGGAATTGATTTTGGAGCAGACACTCTGTACATGGTCAAGCCCATACAACATTGATCGAGAATCTATTCCCATCCAAGAGAATAAAGTCTGAATTTTCTGGTATTCATTGACGATGTAACTTGTGTCAATTTCCGATGCGTGAAGTCTGAAACAGATAGGCTCATGGTGCGCAATTCTGTTTCTCAAACTGTTCACCTTGTCAAGTTCATTGAATATGTAGGTGTTGTTGTATTGAATCGCAGCTGATGAACGGGGCTTGTTTGGGAATGCCCTTAGCAGACATTGTCCTGTCGCACGATATTGTAGTGAGGAATACATATATTTCCATACACCGAATTCCATTTCTGCAATCAATTTAGAATGAGAGTATATACCTTGTCTATTCAATCGGTTGTATGCCTTTTCTATGATTTTCTTTGTCTCGTTCATACGTCCATTGGAGAATATTCCATTGTCTTGAACAGAATTTTTCAGCCAATTCTCTCCCAAGGTCGGCGCCAACAGGCTATCAATTACATTACGCAATGCCACTTCAAAGCAGCTAACTATTGTGAACATCTCCTGCGACAAACGTAGGTTGTAGCGATACAAAGCCATAGCCTTGCGAGTGTCACCATTCGCAGCATCCTTATATCTCTGCATTCTTTTGACAGACAAGATTCGCTCAAATTCTAAATATTCCATAAAAAATCGTTTATTTACTTGGTTGTAACAAGAAAAAGCACTATCTTTGTGGCGTTGATTCCCGGTAGCCTCTGATTCGTCAAGCTATCGGGTCTTGTTTTTATATGATTCTTGCCTACAAAAATACATCTTTTTC
>CAKQDG010000107.1 GCA_934219025.1 uncultured Prevotella sp.
GCGTGTTATTCTGTGATGATTCTATCGTCAGAGGAACCCAGTTGCGCGACAATGTAAAAGTGTTGTTCGACAAGGCAGGTCTTAAAGAATGCCACATGCGAATCGCCTGTCCGCCACTCGTCTATGGCTGTCCGTTTATCAACTTCACTTCATCTAAGAGCGATATGGAACTTATCACCCGTCGCATGATAGAGAAGTTTGAGGGCGATGCCAACAAAAATCTTGACAAATATGCCACTACCGATTCGCCAGAATACAAACGTATGGTAGAGGCAATACGTAAGGACTTGGGACTGACATCCCTGAAGTTCAATACCATCGAACAGCTCATTGCCGCCATCGGGTTGCCCAAGTGTCAAGTATGCACCCACTGTTTCGACGGTAGCAGTCAATTCTCGCTTGAGGAGAAAGCAGATGAATAAAAAATTCGATTAGAATATAAAAACGAAAAAATCCTTCACTAAATTTCTATCTGTTTGATTGATAGAAAGTTGTAGTGAAGGATTTTTATGTTTACAATTTTTCAATTCTTTCTATAGAAAGTCCTGTTGACAGAGCTATCTGTTCATTTGTGAGTCCTAAAGATTTCATCTTCTGGGCTATCTCTAAGGCGCGTTCTTCTCTTCCTTCTTCTCTTCCTTCTTCTCTTCCTTCTTCTCTTCCTTCTTCTCGCGAGCTTCCGTCAGTCCGGCAGCAGTAGCCTTAGAACTGATAGAGCCGGTTTTCAGAAATTCAATCCATTCGTCGAGTGGGGTCTTTGCCACTTTGTCGAAGTCGTTCACTCTCAGCACGTAATATTCAGGAAACACGTCGCCGGCCCCTTTCCTCTTTAGAATATCCTTTTCCTTGTTGCCGAAGAACCTTTCGTTCTGTCTAACCGACAGCTTCAGTTCGTCGTGCGGCTCATGGATTCCGCGGAATTCAGTCCTCCCGTGGTAAACGTAGTCTTTGCCCTGACCGAGTTCAAAGTAAACGATATTTATAGAGTAAACTTTCCTCACCTCGTCGTATGGTTTGCCCAATCCGATATACTCCGTTATAGCCTTCGATACCCCGTAGAGCATACGGTGGAAATACGACAGTTCGCGACTGTTCTGCACCTCGATGATGCAGAGTTCCCCATCCTCGCTTTCGGCGAGAATATCCACACGGTTGTATTTGTCCTCCTCGTCTTCCTGGTTGCTCTCGCTCTCCAGAAACCGGTCGATTTTGAACTTTTTCCCAATCAGCGACGACAGAAACCCTTCCAACACGGCATGGTTAGCCTTGTTGCGCAACAGACGTTTCATCGCCCAGTCGAACCGAATATAATTTTCTTCGCTATATGTCATGATGCTTCCTCTTTATATTATTATGCAAAGTTAGTGCAAATCGAAGACAATAGAAAACAAACGAGTTTGTTTTTATTGTTGAGATGCCGCCTAACTTATGCAAAGTTAGTGCAAATCGAAGACAATACAAAAACGAAGATAAAAATATTGCAGAAAAATTTACATTGTGTTTTAATAGGAGGTTGCAATAAAGAAAAAAGTGTTCCAAATTTCCACGCCCTGATTTCTTAATTTTTCTTTATCTGAAAATGGCATTTTCGGGAAAGCAATGCTTTTCGGGGAGAGAAGCAATGCTTTGCTCCTTGAAAAGCAATGCTTTTCCAGAAACGGAGAAATGATGTATACATTCTTTAACTTTTGGAGGAACGGCAAAATGAAATTTTGAAGAAGTTTAGAACAGTAGAATGTTTTGTGCGCAGAGCAGCGTATAGACTTTCTTGTTTTGTCAGTTTCCTGTATCGTCTGATGCATTAGTGTTGGTGAATTGTACAATCTTTTTCTATTTTTCTTCCTTATTGTCTTTTATTTCCTAAAATATGTTTATATTTGCAACGAAAATAAATAATGTATAGATTGTTCGCTATTGCAGAAACTGTAATTTTACAAAAACGGACTCGACTACATCTACCTATACGACGTAACAGATAAATAATAATAACAATGAAATATGCACTGGTTACAGGCGCTTCGCGCGGTATCGGCAATGCTGTTGCCCTAAGGTTGGCAAAACGAGGAATCCCCGTAGTGATAAACTATCTTAGCAATCATGAGGCAGCACGTAGCGTTGCCGAGGAAATCGTGGAGCAAGGCGGACAGGCAGAACTCCTGCCGTTTGACACCTCCGAACCTAAGGCGATAGAGACTGCGATAGACAAGTGGGAGGCGGAGCATCCCGACGACTGGTTCTCTATCCTCGTGAACAATGCCGGACTGCGTCGCGACAACGTGATGTTCATGATGGGCGATGACGAGTGGCACCAGGTGCTCGACACCAACCTCAACGGTTTCTTCTATATCACCCGTCGCTTGCTCAAGCATATGATGCCGAGAAAGCGGGGAGGAAGAATCATAAATATGACATCGCTCTCCGGACTTGACGGCATAGCCGGACAGGTGAACTACAGTGCTGCCAAGGCTGCCCTCATCGGGGCGACAAAGGCTCTGGCAAAGGAAGTGGCACCAAGAAAGATAACCGTGAATGCCGTGGCTCCGGGATTTATCGAGACCGACATGACGAAGGATCTGCCACAAGACGAGCTGAAGAAGATGGTGCCCGTGGGCAGGTTCGGACAGCCTGAGGAAGTTGCGGCACTCGTAGACTTCCTTGCATCCGACGAGGCAGCATATATCACGGGAGAAGTAATAAAAGTTAGTGGAGGATTATAACTTATAGAAAGAATGGAAAGAAGAGTAGTAGTAACCGGCATGGGAATATGGTCGTGCCTGGGAAACGATATAGAGACAGTGAAGAATTCCCTGTATGAGGGAAAGTCGGGCATCGGCATACAGCCGGAACGCCTTGAATACGGCTATCGCTCGGCTCTCACGGGCATCGTTGAGGAACCGAAGATAACAAAGCAGATGCTCGACCGCCATACTCGTGCCGGAATGTCGGAGGAGGCAAAATATGCCTACATGTCGAGTGTGCAGGCTTTCAAACAGGCTGGCATGGACGACGAATACTTGCTCAATAACGAGGTGGGCTGCATTTTCGGCAATGACTCGTCGGCAAAGCCCGTTATCGAGGCATCTAAGATAATGGACGAGAAACACGACTCGGCTATGCTTGGCTATGGTATCATTTTCCAGTCGATGAACTCCACCGTGAACATGAACCTCAGCACAATCTTCCATCTGCGCGGCGTGAACTTCACCGTAAGTTCGGCATGTGCCAGTGGCAGCCATTCCATAGGTCTTGGCTTCATGCTCATCAAGCAAGGCTTGCAGGATGTGGTGCTCTGCGGTGGAGCACAGGAAACAAACTATTACTCCATGGCATCGTTTGATGCTCTCGGAGCATTCTCCGTGCGCATGGACGAGCCTACAAAGGCGAGTCGACCGTTCGACCGCGACCGCGACGGACTCGTGCCTGGCGGCGGAGCTGCGTCTCTCGTGCTTGAAGACTACGACCATGCCGTGGCTCGCGGTGCCACGATACTTGCAGAAGTTGTGGGCTACGGCTTTTCGAGCAACGGCGGCGGCATCAGTCAGCCGTCAGACGACGGTAGCGTGATTGCCATGACGCGCGCCCTCAATATGGCAGGCATAAAGGAAGACGACGTGGATTATATCAATGCACATGCCACAAGTACTCATCAGGGGGATATGTACGAGGCGATAGCCCTCAACCGCATGTTCCAAGGCAAGCATGCCCTCATCTCCTCCACAAAGGGAATGACGGGTCATGAGTGTTGGATGGCTGGGGCATCAGAGGCAGTTTACAGCATAATCATGATGCAGAACAATTTCGTTGCGCCGAACATCAACTTTGAAAATCCTGATGAACACTCAGAGAAACTCAACCTTGCCACAAAGACTGTGGATACAGAGATTAATACAGTGCTCAGCAATTCCTTCGGATTCGGAGGAACAAACTCGGCGCTGGTGTTGAAGAAGTTTAGGATGTAATTTACATATTTTTAATTTAAACGAAATGCCTTATGAAAAGATTTGCATTATTTTGTAGTATGTTGTTCATTGCAATATTTGCATTTGCAAGCAACCCGATGAAGAAAATTGAAGGAAGAGATAATCTTAAAGCAATTATGTCTTCGGATGCGAAAGCCTATGTTATTTATGATTGGACAGAAGCTAAGTATGACAAAACAAAAGACATAAAGGTACAGCTTGCTGAAGATTATGACTTTGTGATTTCTGATTGTGAAAAAAGTTTTGTAACCGGTTTCAATAATAAAGCAAAACATCTAAAACTTTCTACAGACAGCAATGGTGCAAAGTATAAATTTGTTTTGAAAGTTACATGTATTGACAGATATTTCCAACCTATGACATTTGTACCAAAACATGAAGGGAAAATGTGGGGAACGCTTGAAATATTCAATGCCGAAACAAATGAGTCTTTGACAAAGATTACTATAGATGAGGCGGAGGAAGGCTATGATCTCGTTCCTAGAGAATGCTTTGGCAAAACTTTCTTGAATTTGGGTGAAAAGGTTGCGAAACTTAAGTAAGGAAACTATAATGAACCTATTCAAATCCGAACACGACCGCTACACCAAGGAGCAGCTATCTGCTTACGAGGCGCAGCGACAGGCTGAATATATAGCCTGGGCACCGGTAATCTTTCAGGTGTCGCGGCTCATGCTGAAATATGGCATCCTTGACTTGCTTCGCGACAACGATATGACGGTTGAGGAGTTGCAGGAGAAAACTAAACTATCGCGCTATGCCTTGAAAATCCTGCTCGAGGCTTCGCTTAGTGCCGGAACGGTACTTGTAGATACCGAGACGGACAAATACAGTCTGTCGAAGACAGGCTGGTTCCTATTGACTGACGAGGCGACGAGGGCAAACCTGGACTTCAACCACGATGTGAACTATCGCGGACTGTTTTATCTCGATGAGGCGCTGGAACAGGGAAAGCCTGCCGGACTGAAAACGCTTGGCAACTGGCCTACCATCTACGAGGGACTCTCACAACTCGACCCGCAGGTGCAGAAAAGCTGGTTTGGTTTCGACCATTTCTATAGCGACCACTCATTCAACGAGGCATTGAAGATAGTTTTCGGCAAGAAACCGAAGCATTTGATGGACGTTGGCGGCAATACAGGGCGCTTTGCCTTGCGCTGTGTAGACTACGACACGGACGTGAATGTTACTATCGTGGATTTGCCAGGACAAATCGGTATGATGAAAAAGAATATCGAAGGTAAAACTGGTGCTGACCGCATCAGTGGCTTCCCTACAAATATCCTCGACGAGAATAACCAACTGCCCAATGGCAATTGGGATGCTATATGGATGAGCCAGTTTCTCGACTGCTTTTCAGAAGAGGAGATATTCAGCATCTTGAGCCGTGCGGCAAAAGTTATGACAAAGGATACTACATTATATATAATGGAGACCTTCTGGAACCGTCAGAAATATGAAACGGCATCCCTTTGCCTCACCATGACCAGTGTCTACTTCACTGCCATGGCAAACGGCAACAGCAAGATGTACCACTCCGACGACATGATCCGTCAGGTGGAGCGTGCCGGACTTGAAGTGAAGGCTATACACGACGGCATCGGACAGGGACACACGATTTTGGAATTAGGAATTAAAAATTAGGAGTGAGGAATTATTACTCCTATATCTCTTATTAGTCCTATAAGCCTTAGAATTCCCATTCCTCCCAATTCTCCCAAGAAAAAAAACTAACAAACAAAATAATAATAACAATAACAATAACAATGGAAAGAGCATTAATAGAAGAGAAAGTAAGAAATTTTTTGATTGACGACCTCGAAATCGACGAGGACAAGATCGCTCCGGAGGCTCGCCTCAAGGAAGACCTTGGCATCGACAGCCTCGACTTCGTGGATATCGTGGTAATCGTGGAGAAGAATTTCGGTTTTAAAATCAAGCCGGAAGAGATGCAGGGCGTAACAACCCTCAAGCAGTTCTGCGACTACATCGAGAGCAAGGTGGCATAAGGAACAAAATAAAAATATTGTCATTGTCTTATGGAGAGCGAGAAGAAAGAATGGGCTGGAACCACTTTCGGCAACCAGTGGATGCACACACACCTCATTGCAAGTCTGCGATACATGGATGTGCGTTTGCTCTATATCTTTGCCTATGTGTTCATCGTTCCAGTGTGTCTCGTCCTCAATCCGAGTTATGGCATAATATACCGCTATTTCCGACAGCGTTTCGGCTATTCGCCGCTTAGGTCGTTCTGGAAAACATACGTCAATCACTGTCGCTTCAGCGAGGTCGTGATAGACAAGTTTGCCATGTATGCCGGTAAGCACTTCCGTGTGGATGTAGTTGGCAAGGATGTCTTTGACAGACTCGAAACTGCAGAGCCGGGTTTCATGCAGCTAAGCTCGCATATCGGCAACTTCGAAATGGCGGGCTATAGCTTGCGCACCAGGCAGAAGCAAATGAATGCACTTGTTTTTGGCGGTGAGAAGGCCACGGTGATGGCAGAGCGCAGCAAGTTGCTTGCTGGCGGTCATATCCGTATGATTCCAGTAAAGGGAGACATGAGCCATCTTTTCGAGATAAACAATGCTTTGGCTAACAATGAAATTGTGAGTATGCCTGCCGACCGCGTGTTTGGTTCGCCAAGAACCATAAGTTTGAAGTTCCTCGGCAAAGAGGCAAAGTTCCCTGTCGGACCGTTCCAGACGGCAACGATGCGTGAGCTTGACGTCGTTGCCATCAATGTGATGAAAACATCAGTGAAGGGCTATACGGCATACGTTACTCCACTTGCTTATGACAAAACCGCTCCCCGCAAGGAGCAGATACGCCAACTTGCCGAGAGCTATGTGGCTGAACTGGAGAGTATGGTAAGAAAATATCCGACGCAGTGGTATAACTATTTCGAATTTTGGGGCTGACGTTTTTTTAATGGACCAGCTAATAAAAGAATATTATGGAATTTGATTTTAACAGTCCAACTCGTGGGCTTTTATGCTCAATTGACATTCATGAGCTTCTGCCACAGCAGGAGCCGTTTGTCATGGTGGGTAGACTGATTCACTTTGATGAACGGACAACGGAGACGGAAACTGAAATCAAGGCAGACAATATCTTTGTTGATGA
>CAKQDG010000108.1 GCA_934219025.1 uncultured Prevotella sp.
GGATAGGAAAAGGCAAGGACTTGAATCTTGTGCTTGCCGATACGGCACGCAACATGTTCGTTTACGGTCTGACGCTATCTATCGGATTGCTGATTTCAACTATGCGGCATACTGTGTAGGAGTATGCCATGATTTAATCTGAAGAAATGGGAGCAAGATAGAAAAAAAACTCCACGGTTTAAGTAGAGTATGAAATAGGAAACAAATATATATAAATAGAAAATTAGAAAATGAGAACAAGAACAACTACATGGTTTGAATGCAAAATCCGTTATGAGAAGATGATGGAAGACGGAATGCAGAAAAAAGTTACAGAACTTTATGTCGTTGATGCACTGAGCTTCACGGAGGCAGAGTCGGCTATCATCGACGAGATGTCTGCATATATAAGCGGTGAGTTTGAGGTGCGCGACATAAAGAAGGCGCCTTACGGAGAAATTTTCTTCAGCGACGAACCGAGTGCCGACCGCTGGTATAAGGCAAAGTTGCAGTTTATTACCATCGACGAGAAAACGGAGAAGGAGAAGCGCAGCAATGTGAACTATCTCGTTCATGCTGCAACATTCAACGGCGCGGTCCACAATATCGACGAGGTTATGGGTAAGACGATGATTGACTATTCTATCGCATCTGTTGCCGAAACACAGATAATGGATGTCTTCGAGCATGGGGCTGACATGAAGACGAAGAAGGAAGAGCCTAACGATGTTCCTGAATATGAGGAGCAGAACGTTAATGCTGAGGCTTCGGCTGAGACTCCTGAAACTCCGGCAGAATAAAGAACAACTATAGTTTCGTTTAATTCAGGAACTAATAAAATAAGAAAGGATTGGCTTATGGACTATGATGTGGCAGGGAATTTACACAAGGTGCTTCAAGATCTTCCCGAAGGCGTGCGCCTCGTGGCAGTGAGCAAGTTTCACCCCAACGAGTTTCTGCAGGCTGCATACGACGAGGGGCAGCGTATCTTCGGCGAGAGTCACGAACAGGAACTTGCCAAGAAACAGGAAACTCTGCCAAAGGACATCAAGTGGCATTTCATCGGACACTTGCAGACGAATAAAGTGAAATATATCGCTCCATATATTGACATGATAGAGGCGGTAGATTCTCTTAAACTTCTGAAGGAAATCAATAAGCAGGCTGCAAAACATAACCGGACCATTGATGTACTTCTTGAACTGCATATTGCCCAAGAAGCAACGAAATACGGTCTTACGCCGGATGCCTGCCGACAGCTCCTTGCCGATGGCGAGTGGCGCCAGCTGGAAAACGTCAGAATATGCGGTATCATGATGATGGCTTCGAACACGGACGACGAGCAGCAGATTCGAGGGGAGTTTACCCGGGCTGCCGACTTCTTCGATGAGGTTAAGGCGAAGTATTTTGCCGATGATGAGGCTTTCTGCGAGCGTTCATGGGGTATGAGCCACGACTACAAGATTGCCGTGGAATGTCGCAGCACGATGGTGCGCGTGGGCACTACGATATTCGGACCGAGAATATATTGATTGTGGAATATAACACCTAAATTGTATTGATTTTGGAATATAAACAATAAAGGCTGCAATGTGCTTAATACATCGCAGCCTTTTTTGTGTGTTTTCTATTTTGCGTTACCGCTCTATGAATCCTTCTATATAAAAACAAAAGAAGCCGAAGGACTGAGTCCCACGGCTTCACTTTCCTTTTTTAAGTTCGCTTTCGCAAATTACTTAACAGTAGTTGTGTCAACATTAGCTGTATCAACAGAAGCTGAATCAGCTACTGAATCAACTGCTACAGTGTCAGAATCAGCTGCGTTAGACTGAGCTGTTTTGTTACCACAAGATGCGAAAGAGATAGCTGCGATAGCTACGAACATTAAAACCAATTTTTTCATTTTTCTTTGCTTTTTAAATCTGTAAAACAATCATTTGTTTATTAAAACGCTGCAAAGGTAAGTAATTTTCTGATACGTTGTTCTCTTTTTTAGTGTTTTTTTTGCCTCTATTTTGTAACTTTTTTGTAAGTGGTTGTAAATCAATTAAATATAAAATAAAATAAAGTGTTAAAAAATATATATGTGTTTTCTGTGTGCCTTTACAATCTACACATGTATCTTTTTATTCTGATTTTTTTCTATACCTTTTTATCTTTGTATGGATATTAAACAGGCTCTACCTGGAAATGAAGTGCCGCTTTTGTGGTTTTTAAAGAAAAATCCGACTTTTTGAACACTTTTCTCAAGACGCTCGAATTTGTAAGCTTTTCAGCCGAGCAATGCTTTTCGGGGAGCAAAGCATTGCTTCTCTCCCGAAAAAGCATTGCTTTTCTCCATAAGGAGCATTGCTTGGCTTTCAGCGGGTGTGTTTTCTTTACAAAATGAAGCCAAAAAGTGTTCTAAACTTCTTTTTTTTATATAATTACATGATATTGAGTTGCTTATCCATTGTTTGGCGTGCTGTCGCCTGCAGGAATATAGGATAGAAGTAAATAAAAATACTGAATATAATATTAATGATTTATCACTTCAATTTCCGGAAGAATCATAAAACATCTTATGTAAATAATGAAAAGTCAGATTTTTGCACTATCTTTGCATTTTGAACCCGGAATAAGTGTTATATATATAATAATGTATAGCTCTTCATCCACTAATTTTTTTGATCACAAATAATAATATATATGATAGACTCATCAGTATTTCAGGGCAAGACTGCAGCCTATTTTACTTTGGGCTGCAAGTTGAACTTCTCTGAGACGTCCACATTCGGTCGTCTTCTCCAAGACATGGGCGTGCGCACTGTCGAGGAAGGAGAGAAAGCCGATATATGTTTGATTAATACATGTTCCGTAACGGAAGTAGCCGACCACAAGTGTCGCCAGGCAATCCACCGTATGGTGCGCCAACATCCCGGGGCATTCGTAGTCGTTACAGGCTGCTATGCCCAGCTCGAGGCCGAGACGATATCAAAGATAGACGGTGTAGACTTGGTTCTTGGTGCAAACGAGAAGGCAAATCTTATACAATACCTCTCGGATGCATGGACGGCAGCCGGGGCCGACTCTGAAAATATTGCCGACGGTGCCTTGCACAGGCATTTTTCTGTAAAGACAAAAGAAATCAAAACCTTTGCCCCGAGTTGTTCTCGCGGCAATCGTACACGCTATTTCCTGAAGGTGCAGGATGGGTGCGACTATTTCTGTACGTACTGCACCATCCCGTTTGCCCGTGGCTTCAGCCGTAACCCGTCCATCGCTTCTTTGGTGGAACAAGTTAGACAGGCTGCTGCAGAAGGTGGAAAGGAAATTGTGCTCACCGGCGTGAACATAGGCGACTTCGGAGCCACTACCCATGAAAGCTTTCTGGATCTCGTGAAAGCTCTCGACCAGGTAGAGGAGATAAAGCGCTACAGGATAAGCAGTCTTGAGCCCGATCTCCTATCAGACGAGCTGATAGAATACTGCGCCCATAGCCGTGCCTTCATGCCTCATTTCCACATTCCGCTCCAGAGCGGTTCAGATGCCGTCTTGAAGCTGATGCACCGCCGTTACGACTCGGCACTCTTTGCTCATAAGATAAAGTTGATAAAGGAGTATATGCCCGATGCATTCATCGGTGTGGACGTAATGGTAGGAACGAGAGGCGAGACTCCGGAGTATTTCGAAGAAACATACGAGTTTCTGAATGGGCTCGATGTAACCCATCTTCATGTATTTCCCTATTCTGAGCGTCCCGGCACGGCAGCCCTTCGTATCCCTTATGTCGTATCCGACAAGGACAAGAAACTCCGTAGCAAGCGCCTGCTTGACCTCTCCGACGAGAAGCAGCACGCTTTCTATTCGAAATATATTGGCACTGAGGCTGAAGTGCTGTTTGAAAAAGCGGCGCGGGGAAAGGCTATGCACGGATTTACGAAGAATTACATTAGAGTGGAACTGCCAGCTTCGCAGTCTTCTGATGCTCTCGACAACCAACTTGTCAAGGTGAGGCTCGGAGGCTTCAATCACGACAAGTCTGCACTTATAGGAACTGTTTTGAATTAGGAATTAGAAATTAGGAAGGAAGAATGCAGAATAATGAAAGAAGAATTAGGAATGTAGACAATTAAGAATTGTCGGATGCATCAATTGAGAATTGTGAATTCTACATTCTTTAATTTATAATCGCAGCGAAGCGAGAAAATTCTAAACTCTACATTCTAAACTCTAAATTAAGAATTATGGACAAGGTAGCAATCGTTATATTAAACTGGAATGGAGAGAAGATGCTCAAGCAGTATCTGCCCTCTGTCTTGGAGTATTCGTCAGAAGACGGCGGCGTAGTATACGTTGCCGACAATGCGTCGACAGATGGTTCCATGCTGATGCTAAAGGAGCGCTTCCCACAGGTGCATACCATTCAGCTGGAAAAGAATTGGGGTTTTGCCGAGGGCTACAACAAAGCGCTTGAACAGATTGATGCTGAACTTTATGTCTTGCTCAATAGCGACGTGGAGGTAACCCATCATTGGCTTTCGCCACTCGTGGAATATATGGATAACCATTCCGAAGTTGCTTTCTGTCAACCTAAGCTTCTTTCCGAACTGGACAAGAGTTCTTTTGAGTATGCCGGAGCGGCAGGTGGTTATCTCGACAAATATGGCTATCCGTTCTGTCGCGGGCGCATATTCAATACTGTAGAGGACGATAACGGACAATATGACTATACAACCGAGGTGTTGTGGGCTACGGGAGCTTGCTTGATGATACGTGCTGTAGATTATTGGAAGTCCGGTGGACTCGATGGCAGATTCTTTGCCCATAACGAGGAGATTGACCTCTGTTGGCGTCTTCGCCTGCAGGGTAGGGTGGGAGTGTGCATCCCCGACAGCCAGGTGTATCATCTTGGTGGCGGAACGCTGCCAAAGGGTAACCCCATGAAGACTTATCTCAATTTCCGCAACAACCTGACGATGCTCTACAAGAATCTTTCCGACCGCGAACTGCCTGGCGTCATGCGAGTGCGCTTCTTCCTTGACTGGCTTGCTGCCTTCCAGATGTTGTTATTGGGGCGTAGTTGGGGAGATTTCAAGGCTGTCATTAGGGCGCGTCGCGACTTTAGGCGATGGAAAGGAGATTTCCTTGCCGACCGTAAACGCATACAGGAAACACGTCTTGTACCTTCAGGTTGCGTAAACGGTATCTATGATTTCTCCATTCTTTGGAAATATTATGCAAAAGGCATAAAGTTCTTTTCGAAGTTATAATGAAAGATTAAAAATCGAGTAGGAAGAAAACTACTTCGTTTTCCTCCTACTCGATTTTGCAAGAACATTAGCAAAGCAATACTTCACTCTTTATTTAGCGAAGCAATTCTTTAACCGATATTTTCCTCGTAGTTTCCTTTCATAATATCCTCGACCTCCTCTTCTGTAAAAAGGTTAAAGTCGCCCTGGATGGTATTCTTCAGAGCTGACGATGCAAGAGAGAATTCCAAACAATGCTGGTTGTCGTCGCCCCATGTAGTATAAGCATGCAGATAAGCAGCAATAAAGGCATCTCCCACACCCATCGGGTCAACAACATTATCAATGTCGTAGATTCGCGTAGTATAAAGTTTTCCCTCGGCATAGATTACTCCAGACAACAGATGATGATTTGCTGAAAGGGTATTTCTCAAAACAAGAATCATCTTTCTTGCCTTTGGCAGAATTGTCTTCGCCTTTTTGAAGTAATCCTCATACGCAGTCTTGTCGATTTTGTAGTCAGAAGTTACAGCCTTGAAGTCTGGCGGTGTAATCCCCGTGATAAGTTTCCATTCGCCGGCAGTTCCAAAAACGATATCGCTCTTCTCCGCCATAGGAAACAAAACGTCGTGGGCATCCTTGCCGTATTTCCATAGGTTAGCCCTATGGTTTATGTCGCAAGAGATAATGAGACCTTCTTTTTCCGCCTCGTCTACAGCCTCGCGCGTGGCATCAGCCGCTCCCTGCGAGAGTGCACTCGAAATTCCCGACCAATGAAACATTCCCGCTCCCCGGAATGCCTTTTCCCAGTTTATCATGCCGGCTTTAAGTGTGGTCAGCGACGAGTCCTCGCGGTCGTAAACGATATTAGAACTTCTCATCGAAGCCGACTCCTCGTAGTAGTACAGACCGAGTCTGTCGCCGCCCCATTCTATATTGTCCACTCCCACGTTGTATTTTCTTATCTCATCCATACACGCCATACCTATTTTGTTGTTAGGCAGCCGTGTTACGTATTCGATATTGTTGCCGAACATGGCAAGCGATACGGCAACATTAGCCTCGCTACCTCCGAAATATCCGTTCCATTTGCTGCCCTGAATGATGCGCTCCTTGTCCGGACGAGTCATTCTGAGCATAATTTCACCGAAAGTTACAATCTTTTTCTTCATATAGATTTACAGTTTTCGGCATCAAAATTACAGATTTTATTTCTTATGGAGAAATAAATTTTTCTTTTATGAGGAATATTTAGCGTAAACGTTCTCATGCATTATTCCGAACTGGGGTATGTATTTATAAAAAGTCGGGGCGTGCCAGACATCTCGTCTTTCACGCCCCTTTGCTTTTCTTTTGTATTTAGTTTCAGGTTATTTTTGTTATACTTCTTGTTTCCTATTCCTTTATCTTTATAAGCAGATTGGAGAATATTGCCACAAGACCGCCGGTGGTTATTCCCGAGGAGAAGATGCTCTTGACTTGCTCCGGGAAACCGTTGAGAATCTCCGGCATGAACTCCACACTCAGTCCACAGGCAAAGCTGATGGCAATGACGAGAATCTCCTTGCGCCCGAGTTTCTGCGAGGCGATGACCTTGATGCCCGATGCGGCAACCGTGCCGAACATCAATAGTGTGGCACCGCCGAGCACCGGTTCCGGCATGAGCGAGAACACGAGGCTGATAGCCGGGAAGATGCTCAGGATGACGAGCATGGCGGAGATGAAATATCCTACATAGCGCGAGGCAACTCCCGTGAGCTGAATCATTCCGTTGTTCTGA
>CAKQDG010000109.1 GCA_934219025.1 uncultured Prevotella sp.
GTCTTTGCCTTTATAGCAGTAAATGCGGCATGCGGTTGGATAGTTTGGGGAGCATGGAAGCTGATTACCGGCAAGGACGGCGGAACAAACGCCATGATACTCACCTCGGCTGTATACAGCGTGCTGGTGCTGCTGTTGTTCGTCAAAAAAAAGTGGAGCGTCTTGTCGCCGGCATATATGCGGAGCCGTCCGTGGGCTGTGCTCGCATGGGCTGCCGTGGCAGGAGCCGGGGCAATAATTCCAGAGGCATATCTGGAGGAAATGATGCCGGATCTTACCAATTTGATAGAGAAGGAAATGCTCGAACTTGTAAAGAGCGACTTGGGGTATTTCACGCTATGCCTCTTCGCTCCGTTCGTAGAGGAAACGGTGTTTCGCGGTGCCGTGCTCCGCACGCTTTTGCCGCGGATGAAGAGCCGTTGGGCAGCGATAGCGATATCGGCTGCACTCTTCTCGCTCGTTCATCTGAACCCTGCGCAAATGCCGTTTGCCTTCACTGCCGGACTGATGCTCGGGTGGCTATACAGTCGTACGGGGAGCATTCTGCCGGGCGTTGCCTATCATTGGGTGAACAACACCGTGGTGTTTGCCATGGCGCGTCTCTTGCCACCGCAGATAGTAAACGGCGGATTGATAGACCTGTTTGGCGGCGACCACAGGCGCATGGTCCTGTCGGTGATTTTCTCGCTCTTTATCTTCCTGCCGGCGATATATCAGCTGAACATACGGATGAGAAAAGCATAGGCTGACAACAAAAAGACGAAAAACTTTTTCGTGTCCGCCTAAAAGCATTACCTTTGTACGCAAAAACGAAAAGTAATGAGAAACGGAATATTCGTGGGAAGTTTCGATCCCTATACGATAGGCCATGATTCCATCGTGAGGCGCGCCCTGCCGCTGTTCGACAGGATAATCATCGGCGTGGGCTTCAACGAACGGAAGAAATATATGCAGACCACCGAGCAACGCGTGGAAACGATAAGGCGGATTTACGAGAGTGAACCGAAGATAGAGGTGAAGCAGTATAACGACCTGACCGTAGACTTTGCCCGCCGCGAGCAGGCGGAGTTTATCATCAAGGGCGTGCGCAGCGTAAAGGACTTTGAGTATGAGCGCGAGCAAGCCGACATCAACCGCCAGCTCACGGGCATCGAAACCGTGCTCTTCTTTGCCGAGGCAGGAATGGAGAGTATCAGTTCGAGTGTGGTCAGAGAACTCGTTCATTTCGGGAAAGACGTAAGACGGTTCTTGCCGTAAATAGAATTAAAAATTAGGAAATATGATAACATACAATTCAGAGGGCGTGAAGATGCCGAAAATCAGGAAGCGCGACACATCGGCTTGGATAAAGGCTGTTGCAGCCACGTATGGACGCAAGGTTGGCGACGTGGGCTACATGTTCGTGAGCGACGAGAAAATCCTTGAGGTGAACCGTGAATACCTCGGGCACGACTATTATACCGATGTAATCACCTTCGACTACGACGAGGACGACATCGTGAGCGGCGACATCGTTATCTCGCTCGACACCGTGCGCTCCAATGCCGAACTCTTCGGCAAGTCATACGACGACGAGCTTCACCGCGTCATCATCCACGGCATACTCCACCTTTGCGGCATCAACGACAAGGGACCGGGTGAGCGCGAGATTATGGAGGCTGCCGAGAACAAGGCGCTGGCGATGGCCCCCCTCAAATCCCCAAAGGGGGGAAGAGCTAATCAAAGAGAAGGGGACGGCTCGGACAACTCGGACTAATCAGACGGGGCTGATACCCCGGACGTTTTCTAGCTTTAATCAAAGAGCGTTCTCTCCCCCTTGGGGGAGTTGGAGGGGGCTAAATTAAATGTCATTCTATGATACGGACTGACACCGTGCTGGCGAATAGCCTCACGGTGTTTTTTCGTGGGATACCCCTTGTTGCTCTTCCAGTCATACATGGGGTATTCCTCGGCAAGCCGGTCCATATAGTCATCACGATAGGTCTTGGCAAGGATGCTTGCCGCAGCGATAGCCATATACTTGCCGTCGCCCTTCACGATTGTGGTATAAGGCAAGTCGCGGTATGGCTTAAACCTGTTGCCGTCTACTATCACCGCCTCCGGCCTCACCTTCAGTTGGTCGAGAGCGCGGTGCATGGCGAGTATGCTGGCATTCAGAATATTTATCTTGTCGATTTCCTCCGGCGTAACGATGCCCACCGCCCATGCCACGGCATCCCTTTCTATCACCTCCCGCAGTTGCTTGCGCTTGCGGTCGGTAAGTTTCTTGGAGTCGTTCAGCAATTCATTCTTATAATCTGGCGGCAGAATCACGGCTGCTGCATACACGCTGCCGGCAAGACAACCGCGTCCTGCCTCGTCGCATCCCGCCTCAATCATTCCCTCGTAATAATGGTTTTCAAGCATATCGTTTTCTTTTTTTCTTAAATACGTTGTTTTTCAGGATTTATTGTATCGCCTATAGTTATTTTTAAGTTCTTCCCCTACCCCAACTTCAGAATTGATATTTTTTTTCGCATTCACGTTAATATCCTTTAAACTTTAAATGTTAAAATCGCGGTTTGTTTTTTGCGCGAGAATGGAATATTTTGGGCGAAAAACAACTTTTGCCGAAAATAAGCGAATATTGCCCATTTTCCGTAAGGCACTGGAATATAAGCACATAGCTTAGGTTTGACTAAAAAAGACATTGTTGTTTTTTGGTAAAGCGATGCTTCGTCAGGAATGAAGCATTGCTTTGCTCCCAACGAAGCGCATTTCGAACAGGAGCTTTGTGTGAGTTTTTGAGCGGGAAAATGTAATTATTTCAGTATTCCGACAACTTTATGGCTACTCCGTGTGGGATTTCTCATTTTTACCAACAGCAGATCCGTGCGGTTGTATGCGATTAGATGTGAGGAAGAGGAAAAACGAAATGTTAAATCCGTTGGCTGAACTTATCAAAAAATCTAAAAACTATCTATAGATTATACATCCTAAAACAAGATTATCTGTTTTATCATCCTATCCCTTTTCGGGATAATGTCTATAAAAAAAACAACATATACAGCAGGGAACAACTTTTTGGGGTATTCATGCCATAAAGTTGTATCTGCAGTATATGTTGTTTCCTATCCTACATAAGCGAATTGTAACAATCTTTTATATAGGATACCGAAAGGCAAGAAGTACTACTCGTTGCCTTCAACTTTCTTGTAGTTGTCGAGGCCCTCCTGCAGGAAGTGCAGATAGTCGTCCACATCCTCCTTATATGAGAACGAACGGCTCAGAGGATTGCCCTGGGCATCGAGAGTAACATAGAACGGCTGCGCAAGGGCGCCAAACTTGCTCTGCTGCAGGTAGCTCCACTTGTCGCCCACGGTGCGCAGGGTGCGCTTCTGTCCGTTCACCGTCACCTCGATAGGCTTTGCAAGCGGCTGCTTGTCGTCTACATAGAGCGAGATGAGGATATAGTCGTCGTTCAACTTCTCTGCCACGCGCGGGTCGGTCCATACGGCAGCCTCCATCTTGCGGCAGTTCACGCAGCCAAAGCCGGTGAAGTCTATCAACACCGGCTTGCCCTGTGCGGCAGCGGCAGCCATTCCCTCCTCGTATGAGGTGTATTTAGGCTTTATCTCGTTGGTATTGAGATTGAAGTCCTGAGTGTTGATTGGCGGAGCAAATGCACCCACAGCCTTGCAAGGTGCGCCCCACAAGCCCGGCACCATATATATGGCGAAGGCAAACGACACGAGGCCCATCATCACGCATGGCACCGGCATTGGTTTGCTCTCGCCCATAACAACGTCGCTCTGGAACTTTAGCTTGCCGATGAGATACAGACCGAGCAGGAAGAAGATGGCTATCCAGAGGGCGAGGAACGTTTCGCGGTCGAGGATATGCCAGCCGTAGGCAAGGTCGGCCACCGAGAGGAACTTGAGCGAGAAGGCGAGCTCCACGAAACCGAGGGTCACCTTCAGCGTGTTCATCCATGAGCCAGACTTTGGAGCCGATTTGAGCCATGCCGGGAACATGGCGAAGAGGGTGAACGGCAGAGCCAAGGCAACCGAGAAGCCAAGCATTCCCACTGCCGGGGCTGCGATATTGCCCGATGTGGAGAATTCGGCAAGAAGGAGTCCGATGATTGGTGCCGTGCATGAGAACGACACGAGCACGAGGGTGAATGCCATGAGGAAGATAGACACCAGTCCGCTTGTTGCCGACGCCTTGTTGTCTACGGAGTTTGTCCATTTCGACGGCAGTTCCAGCTCAAACCATCCGAAGAACGACACGGCAAAGACTACCAGTACGAGGAAGATGATGATGTTGAACACGGCATTTGTGGACAGACTGTTCAGTCCGTTGCCACCCGAAATCAATGTTATCAGGAATCCGAGCAACACATAAATCACGATAATCGAGATACCATAGGTTATGGCGTCGCGGATGCCCTTAGCCTTGTCCTTGTTGCGCTTCAGGAAGAAGCTCACGGTCATCGGGATGATAGGCCAGATGCAAGGCATGAGCACGGCAAGCAGACCGCCCACGAATCCCATCACGAGGATATACCAAAGGGAGTGTGAAGCGTTGCCACCGTCCTGAAAAGCCTTCAGCTCGTTGATTACAGGCTTCCACAGGTTGCCGTCGCTCGCCACAGCTGCGGTGTCTACACTTGCAGAATCGGCGGGAGCGGCTGCAACAACGGCAGCGGTATCGGCAGCAGCCTCTTCTGTCTTCTCCTCCTGAGCATCGGGAGCATCGGCAGGACCGTTGCCCTTATACGAGAACTCCACCGAGGTGGGCGGCATACAGCCGGTGTCGTTGCAGGCGCCATACTCCAGGTAGCCCTTCACGGAGTAGGTCTTGCCGGTAATCTTGTAGCGCTGCACAAAGGTTACGCTATTCTCGAAATAGCGGAGCTGCATACCGAAAATCTGGTCGTACTCCTTTATCTCCTTTCCCCTTGCCTGCAGTTTGCCCACGGCTTTCACTCCCTCTGCCTTCTCTGTGGTCAGAGTGGCGGGGATTGGTCCGTCGGCAGGGATGTTAGGGGCATATACGTGCCATCCGGCAGCAATCTTTCCCTTGAAAATCACATCCACCTCCGTGTCGGAGACTTGTTTCTGACTTACGGTGAAGTGCACCGGGTTGCCCTGTGCCCACATCACAATGGACAGGAGCATCATCAAGGTGGTCAGAAGCACCTTCTTTGTTGTTGGTTCTTTCATATTGTTTATATTATTATTTTTGTTGTCTTATTTAGGACGGCTCGGACTTCTCGGACGACTCCGAGTTGTCCAAATCGTCCGAGCCGTCTTATTTCCTCACTCCCTTATGAGTCATTATATCCAGCACGAACCTGTCGGTGTCGTCCATGCCGCGACTGCCGATGGCGGTGAGGTTGCGGATGCTCTGGTCCACATCGTCGTCGATTATTCCCTCAACGGAAGTAACGTATTTGTGCTGCATGGCAAGCATGGCACTCAATACGGCGGTGCTGACGCCTGTGGTAAGTTTCAAGGCACAGCTCGGTTTTGCACCATCGCAAATCATACCCGTGAGGTTGGCTATCATATTCTTCACCGCAAAGGAAATCTGCTCGTATGTTCCGCCCATCAGATATGTTATGCCGCAGCTACTGCCCGTGCTTGCCACGACACAGCCGCACAAGGCAGACAACGCGCCGAGGTTCTGCTTTATGTATATCGCCGTGAGGTTGCTCATCACAAGGGCTCGGACAAGCTCCTCCTCCGTGTTGTGGTTCTCCTTGGCGAAGACCACGACTGGCATCGTGGTGCAGATGCCCTGGTTGCCGCTGCCGCTATTGCTCATCACCGGTATCATGGCTCCTGCCATTCGGGCATCACAGGCACAGCTCGTTGCCGACAGAATTCGCGAAAAGATGCTCTCGCCCATTATGCCGTGGCCCAGCGGACTGCACAGGGTCTTGCCCAGTTCGTGTCCGTAGTTCTCGCGAAGTCCAGCCTCGGCGGCAGCCTCGTTCAGGCGTTTTGCCTCAAGGATAAAGCGCAGGTCGTCGAGGTCGGTGGTATGGGCAAACTCATAGACTTTATGAAGGGAAAGCTTTATGTCATCATCTTCATCCTCAGAAGAAGAAGCAGCGGCACAAGCCTCAACATTGAGCATCACTTCATCATTATGGCGCAGATACACAAAATGTGTATGCTCACTTTTTATCCTTGCCTCTGCCTCATTGCCCTGGGCAGAGCAGATCACGTTGATGTAGAGCTTGTCCGGATCGTCGTGTTCCAGTGTGATATGGATGCGGTTCTCGGCTATATACGCCTTGCCGCGGTCCACGTCAGCCTTGGTGCTGTCGCGCAGCACCTCGAGCTGCAATTCCGGCTTACCGGCAAGAGCCCCAAGAGCAATGGCAATAGGCAAGCCTACCATTCCCGTGCCGGGAATTCCCACACCCATGGCATTCTTGAAGATATTGGCACTCAACCTTACCTCTATATGTTCTGGTGTGCATCCAAGCAATGCGGTGGCTTTTGCCACACAAAGAGCCACGGCAATCGGTTCTGTACAACCAATGGCAGGCACCACTTGGCGGTGCATCAGCTCAAGGATTGCTTTTTTCTCTGACGGTGTTATCATAATGACGTTGAAATAGTGTTGTTATATACTAATGTGCAAAATTAGGCATAAAAACACTAACATACATGCTTTTTACCTTTTTTTTGTTTTTACATTCAAAAATAATTACTACCTTTGCAAAAGATATGATGCTGTTCGGGATTATCCTGGCTGCATTGGCATACACAGAAAAACAAAAAGACGGTATAACAGGTAATGGATTTCGGTAAATTGACTACCGAAATCCATTATCTTATTGTGCCGCGAGAAACATTATAAACTTAAAGAAAGGATTTAAAAAAATTATGGCTTACATGTCACAAGATGGCTACGACAAGATGGTAGCCGAACTGAAACGTTTGGAAAGTGTAGA
>CAKQDG010000110.1 GCA_934219025.1 uncultured Prevotella sp.
TGTTTCAAAGCGAGTGCAAAGGTACGTGATTTATTTGAAACTACCAAACAAATCACGTATTTTTTTGCATTTTTTTATTTTGCAGGTGCAGGAGCAGGTTTTGGAGCAGCTTTCTGATCACCCTGCTGTGCAGGAGCAGCCTTCTGTCCGGCTCCGAAACCAGGCAGGTTGTTAGGATTTGTCTGCGGTGCCTCTGTAGCATTCTCCATCACGCTCTGTGAAGCAGAAGCATCAGGAGCAGTATAAGCGCATACAACGCTGAACACAACCATAGCAATAGCAAGTCCCCATGTAGCCTTCTCAATGAAGTCTGTAGTCTTGCGCACACCCATAATCTGGTTAGAAGAAGAGAAGTTTGATGCCAAACCACCTCCTTTAGATTCCTGAATCAGAACGATGCCGATCATCAGCACGGCAGCCAGGATAATAAGAATTAAGAATAATGTGTACATTTTCTTCTGTTATTTGTATTTATTATTTATAATTAATTTCTCCAAGAAACGTATTTGGTCTGCAAAGTAAACATTTTTTTTTGGATAATTCAAATTTAAACGCTTAATAATTTCCAAAGCCTTTGAATATTGCCCTTGTTTTATGTAAATCCGCGCCAAAGTTTCAGTAAATACCCCTTCGTCGCCCTCTTTTTCTTCGTTTTTGCTGTCGTCAGCAATTTGTGGCGGACAGTCAGGTGCATCGGCAAGTTCTATTTTTCCCCCGTCGTTGTTAATAAAGTTGTCGATGAGGTCTTGTCCCTTCATCTGCGGTTTTCGTTTTTCCTGTTTTTTTTCTTCCTCGCTTTCGGTTTCGAGCAAATACGACACATAGTCCACTGCGGCATCTGCCGGTGTGGGTTTTCGTTTTTCCGTTCCGCTGTTTTCGTTTTCTTCTTCGGGCAAGGTGTCGAGGAATTGGTCAATAAGCGATATCGTGCGGCTTTCATTTTCAGCCTTGTGATATTTTTTCTGTGTTCCCTCTTCGTTGTTGCGCAGTTTGTAGTGGGCGGCCTCAACGAGTTTGAACATAACTTTTCGGTCTGTCATGTATATGGCAGCCTTTCTGAGTTCCTCGTCAAACGACGGATTGTGGAGTATATACAGGTTCTGCAACATCAGCAGTCGAGCTGTCTGGAAATATGGATACAGAGCTACGAGGGAACGCAAGTCATAGAGCGTTTCCTTGTCCATAAGTTCTGGATGTTTTATCAATTGTCCTAAATCCATTTTCTGCAAGATGTTTCAGTGTTACCAATTTGCCACGGTGGCATTGAATATCTGGTCGGTGATGTCTTTCACCATTTGTGTAACGCATTCCTCCTGTACGGAATTGAGCGACTGCCGGCTGTCGTATGTTGTGGTGGCAGTGAACTGTCGTTCAAAGTCTTCGCTGTGATTTACATTGTTGGTGAATCTCACGTTCACCGTCATAGAGAGTTCCACCTGAGCCGACTCACCCTGTGCGGTAACGGCCTTGTTGCGTTGAGAGTATTGAGTAATTTCTCCTTCCACTTTCAGGTCGCCGTTTCTTTTCACCTGGCTCAACCTTGTATGGTTGGCAAATACATCTTTCAGCTGGTTGTTGAAGATACTTGCCATCGGTCCCCACACATAGCTGGAGCGTATAGGGAAGTCTGCAATCTGTATTGTTTTTGTCTTGGTGTAGTCTATGCTTGCGCCGTTGAATTTATACGACACGCTGCATGCCGACAATATAGCGAGCAGAATCAGCACGATGCCGTTTCCTATACCTTTATTATATATATATGCTATCAGTTTTCCGTTTAGGTTCATTTTCTACATTCCGTTTTTCGTTCCAGCACAGAAGCTATTTGTCGAGTCCATACTGTTTTATTTTTCTGTACAGTGTACGGTCGGAGATTCCGAGTTCCTGTGCTGCTTTCTTTCTGTTTCCGCCATTTTTCTCGAGGGCTTTTTCGAGCAGATGCCTGTTTATATTTTCGAGATTCAATGTTTCCGGTTCGGATATTTCCTCTGCCACAGCGTCCTGCACGGCAGGTTCCACTCTCTCTATGCGTTCCACTCTGTTGGCTATTTCTGCCTGTTGCGGTATTACGGCAGGAATATTGCGGTGTGGAGAACTTTCGAGTTGCTTCATTTCTCCTTTTCCCCTTGCCTCGTCGAGTTGTTTGCACAAGTCGTCCACCTCGCGGCGCAGATCTCTCACGTTGCCGCGTAGCTCGTAGAGAATTTTATACAGCAGGTCTCTTTCGCTTTCATACGAGTGCTGGCTTGACGAGCCGGCATTGCCTCCTATTGCCACGAGTTGTGTTGTTTCCGTGTCTTGCGGTATAAACTGCAGGAGCATGTTACCGGTTATCTCCCTTTCGCGCGACAGGATTGAGATCTGTTCTGTTATATTTTTCAGTTGTCTCACGTTTCCTGGCCATTTGTATTTCAGCATCAGCTGCTTTGCGTCGTCGCTGAGCGTGATTTTCGGCAGATTGTATTTTTCTGCCATCTGCATGGCAAAGAGTCGGAAGAGCAGGAGTATGTCGTTTCCCCTTTCGCGCAGCGGCGGCATTTGCACCGGTATTGTGTTGAGCCTGTAATACAGGTCTTCGCGGAATCTGCCTTCGCTCACGGCTTTTCGCATATTCACGTTTGTGGCAGCCACGATGCGCACGTCGGTCTTCATTATTTTCTGTCCGCCCACGCGGATGTATTCTCCGGTTTCGAGCACTCGTAGCAGTCTTGCCTGGGTTGCCAACGGGAGTTCGCCCACTTCATCAAGGAAGATTGTTCCTTTGTTTGCCACTCCGAAATATCCTTCGCTTTCGCCCACGGCACCGGTGAAGGCTCCTTTTTCGTGTCCGAAGAGTTCACTGTCGATTGTACCTTCTGGAATGGAGCCACAGTTTATGGCAAAATATTTTTCGCGTTTTCTGGGTGAGTTGTCGTGTATTATTCGTGGGATTATCTCTTTTCCCACTCCGCTTTCTCCGATTATAAGTACAGACAAATCGGTGGGCGCCACCTGAAGGGCCACGTCCAGCGCACGGTTCAACGCATCGCAGTTTCCCACCACGTTATACCGTTGTTTTATTTTCTGAAGATCTGATGTATTCATTTAATCGAGACAAAATTACACAAATTAATCCACTCTCGGGCTATTCTTCCTTTATTTTTTATTATTATTAGGAGTTGGGCTGCCGGTTTATCTCCGCGTTGTTCTTGCGTTCCACCTTGATGAGGAGCAATCCGAGTGCGGTCCAGATCAGTTCTCTGATTCTCACTATTAGCGCCACGAATATTCCGCTGCTTGCAGTGAGCGCCAGTCCTGACGCTGCCATCATGAAGCCCCCTTCCCTACCTCCGAGTTGGAGTGGTATGAAGAAGAGCAGATTGGCGAAGAGCGAGGTGAATGCAAGGATTACCACACAGGATACGTAGTTCACGTCGGGGCTGAGCACGAACAGCACGAACATCACTTCGAAGCTTGACAGGAAGCGGCATGCCAGTTCGAGCAATACTGCCGCAGCGAATGTCAAGGGGTTTTGGCTGTGCAGGGCGGCAATCTGCCGGTCTACGGTTTCGAGTTGTTCTCTGTTGTCGTCAATCATGCGCCTTGCCCATTTTCCCACCCACGGCAGATGGCTCAGCCATTTGGCGAGCCTCACGGCAAGTCCTTTTTTGTAACCTTTCATAAAGAACCACAGCCCGAGTATGCAGAATGCCACTGTAAGTATCAGGATAATCATTATCGTTGTGTCTGGAGCTACGGGACAAACCGCGAGAAACAGGATTGCCGAGAGGAGCCAGAACCAGAAATGACTGAATATGTGGGTCATCACATACAGGATTACGGAGGATGAAGCCCGTTCGGTTCCTATTTTGGGCGCGAGTTCCATTATACGGTATGCCTCGCCTCCCATCAGTCCGCCCGGTGTGGCATAGTTCAGTGCGAAGCCAGACACGGTTACTTTGTACAGCCACCAGAAGCCGAATTCTTTTTTTGCTCCCGGCTGTCGTCCCTGGCGTATTATCAGATACCACGATGCCGTATTCAGGATATAGAGTGCTGCCCACAGTGCCACTACAGCGAAGAACCAGTAGCCGGCTCTTTGCAGTCCATGCCACACTTCCTTGAAATCGAGCTGCGTCACCATTATTGCCAGCACTACCAGTCCGAAGAGGAAGAATCCGTTTTGGTATTTTTTGCTCATCTGGCTTTATCCTTCCTGCTGCTCTGTTGGCTTTTGTTTCTTAGGCACGGCAAATCTTACTTTTTCGCTGTCGTCGCGGCGCTCGTGATAGAGTTTCTTTAGCGGGTTCTGCAATGGTTCGTCGAAGTTTGCCCTGTTGCGGAAGATGTCGATAGCCTTATATACAGCCATTCTGAATGATGTTTCGTCGGCAATGCCCTTCCCGGCGATGTCGTATGCCGTGCCGTGGTCTGGCGATGTGCGCACGATTGGCAGTCCGGCGGTGATGTTCACGCCTTCGGTGCCCACGATGGTCTTGAACGGGGCGAGTCCCTGATCGTGATACATGGCAAGCACGCCGTCGAATGCGGTGTATGCTCCGCTACCGAAGAATCCGTCGGCGGCGAATGGTCCGAATGCTTTCACGCCGTTTGCTTCAAGTTCTTCGAGAGCCGGTTTTATCACGGTGTCTTCTTCCGAGCCTATCACTCCGCCGTCGCCGGCATGCGGGTTGAGTGCGAGTATGGCGATGCGCGGTGCCGACACGTTGAAGTCGCGGCGCAGTGCATTGTTGAATATCGTGCATTTTTCAACTATTGCTTCTTTTGTTACGGCTGCGGCAACTTCTGATATTGGCAGGTGTGTGGTTACGAGGGCCACGCGCAGGGATTCTCCGGCAAGGATCATGAGTGCCTTGTTGCCGTCGCCCACTTTTTCTTGTATGTATTCCGTGTGTCCGCAGAAGTGGAAATTGTCGCCCTGTATGTCGTTTTTGTTTATCGGTGCAGTTACGAGCACGTCGTATCCTCCGGTTTTGAAGTCGGCCATAGCCCTGTCGAGGGCTTTCAGAGCGGCAGTGCCGGCTTCTTTTGTGGGCTGTCCCATTTCCACTTTCACGTCTTCGTCGAATGTGGTGAGCAGGTTCACTTTTCCGTCCACGGCATCTTCCACATTGTTTATTATCGTGAAGTTTGCCTGTATTCCGAGAGCGTTTCTGTGGTATGCAGCCACTTTCGGCGAACCGTATATTATGGGTGTGCACAGTTCAAGCATTGCCGGCTCGGCGAATGTCTTGAATATCACTTCGTAACCTATTCCGTTTGTGTCGCCGTGTGTTATGGCAACTCTTATCTTTCTGTTTTCCATTGTTTTGTTGTTTCTTTATTTTGTTGGGATGGGAGTTATGGGAGAACTGGGAGTAATGGGAGAACTATAGCATACTCTCATTCCTCATTCCTCATTCCTCATTCCTCATTCTCTTAGTGCTCAGCAGTCCGCATGCGGCCCAGATGTCTTGTCCGCGGCTGGCGCGTATTGTGGTGAACACTCCGTGTTTCGTGAGGTAATCGCGAAAAGTTTCCATTTTCTCGTCAGGGGCGCCGTGCAGGTCCACGTTTGGTATTTGGTGAAACCTTATCAGGTTTACGCGGCAGTCGAGTCCCTCCACGAGGCGCACTATCTCGCGTGCATGCATCATCGAGTCGTTAACTCCGCCAAACATGATATATTCGAACGAGAGGCGGCGCTGATGGGTGAAGTCATACTGGTGCATTAGTGCCACAACGTCTTTTATCGACATTCCCTTTTCTGCCGGCATGAGCATGGCGCGCTGTTCGGGTATTGGCGAGTGCATGCTGATTGCCACGTGGCAGTCGCTCTCGTCGAGGAAGCGCTTGAGTTTGTTTTTCACTCCCACGCTGCTCACTGTGATTCGCTTGGGGCTCCACGCAAAGCCGTAGTCGGCTGTCATTATCTGTGTAACCTTCAGCACATTGTCGAGGTTGTCCATCGGTTCGCCCTGTCCCATAAACACTATATTGGTGAGTTTTTCCCTTTCGGGCAGCGTGTATATCTGGTTCAGGATGTCTGCCGCCGTGAGGTTTCCCTCGAAACCCTGCTTTCCGGTTTGGCAGAACAGGCAGTTCATCTTGCAGCCCACCTGCGAGGACACGCAAAGCGTGGCGCGGTCGCCGTCGGGGATATAAACGGTTTCTACAAATTTTCCGCTTGCCGTCGGGAAGAGGTATTTTATTGTTCCGTCTACCGACTTCTGACAGTCTATCGGCTCCATGCATCCCACGGTGTAGGCTTCTTTCAGCCTTTCCCTGTTGTTTTTCGAGATGTTTGTCATCTCGTCGATGTCTTTCACCCCTTTATCGTAGAGCCATTTTGCCATCTGGCCGCCGGTGAATGCGGGCATTCCGAGTTGTCTTGCCGTGTCTTTCAGTTCGGCAAGCGTCTGTCCCATCAAAGGTATTTTGTTTTCCGCCATTGTTTGTCAATTCTTTTTATGGCAGATTTTCTCTGCCGCAATATCTTTGCAAAAGTACAATTTTTTTTCCGTTCTTCCTTATAATAAGGTAAACTTTATGTTTTGTTAGTAAGATATTCTTTTCAAGATTATGGCTTAACCCGCTCAATTCATAAGACAATGTATATTATCGGAAGTAGCAGGTTTTCGACAAAAACAATAAAAACACCCTCCACTCAAGTAAAACCCTCGTTCCTCGGGTTAGCCGTT
>CAKQDG010000111.1 GCA_934219025.1 uncultured Prevotella sp.
TGATAGTACTTGTCTATCTGGTCGATGATGGCATCGCCAAACTTCTCCTTGCAGATGTTCACCATCACGTCGTATGAGTTGCCAGCTCGTGCCGCATCAACGACCTCAGGGTCACTCAACAGTTCTTCCCATATTTGCTTGATAATCTTGTCGTTCTCGTTGAGAATCGCCGCAAAAGGACTGTTCACCATGTCAAGAAGCTCTGCCACGGTTTTCTTCTCATCCTCCAGTTTCTTTCCAACCTCGCCTATACGTGTAGCCTTCAACTCCGTAGGAGAATCTTCCAGTTCGATGGCTCCGTCAAATGAAAGCTGGATTCTCAGCTTGTCCAAGTCTATCATGCCCATCAACTCCATCGGCAACGTTTCCTTGGTATATGGCAAATACTTATAGAACACTTTGCAGAACACATAGAACTTCTCCAATTCTGGATCAGTGAAGTCCATGAGCTGAGCCAAAAAACCATATTGACGAACAAAACGGTTCACTTCCTTGCGATACTTGTCCTTGTCTTCATCTGACAACGGATCGACTCTCTCGTGAACAATCTTCAGCAGAATCGAAGGTACCTCATGCACCCTGTCCTTGTCTATCATTCGCTCACAAACGGCATCAATCTCATCTTCATTGAAAATGTTCCATCTTTCAACATCTTCTTTCAATGTATACACACGTTGCTCATCCACATCACCCGTAAGTGTCGTCACGGTGTAATACTTGTTGAAAGCCTTCTTTACAGAATCTGCGTCATTGCGGAAGTCCACCACAAGCGTGTCTTCCTTATATGGCCAATAGGTACGATTCAAACGTGAAAGTGTCTGAATGCACTGAATTCCACCCAAACTGCTGTCTACAAACATGGTATGAAGCAACTTTTGGTCGAAACCGGTTTGGAACTTCTCGGCAACTATCAATATTTTGTATTCGTCTTCCTTGAACTTCTCGGCGATGTCATTGTCCGTAACGCCATCGTCGTTCATGTTTGCCTCGGTACACTTATTGCCATTGCTGTCGATGACATAACCCGTGAAAGCCACCAAGGTTTTAATGGAACCATGATACTCCTCCTTGATAATGCGATCTATGATTTGCTTGTAGTCGACTGCCGACTGCCGAGAGTCGCATACCACCATTGCTTTTGCCTGATGGTTTATCTTTTTGATTGTATGCTTCATGAACTGGTCAACTATCATGCTCGCCTTTCTCAGCTTGATGTACTTGTTCTTGCCCAACCACTCGCCAATCACCTTCAAGGCTTTCTTTTGTTCATAAAGTTTGTCCTTGTCTTCGTCTGGATGCTTCTCTATCAACTCAAACTTGGTCTTATAGCTTTTATAGTTCTGCGTCACGTCAAGGATAAACTTCTCGTCTATGGCCTGTTTCATGGAATACAAGTCGTGTGGTTCCTTGCCGTCCTTACCATAGATCACATAAGTCTTGTCTTTTGGCGTTGCTGTGAAGGCAAAATACGAGATATGTTTCATCATCTTTCTATAGCTCTGCATCTGAGCCATCAGTGCATCAAGAGGGCTGTCGTATTCCTCTGGGTCATAATCTCCAATTTTCTCCAAGTCTTCCTTAGTGGAAAGGGCATTAACCAGGTCTTTTGCAGACTCGCTGCCAACTGCTGTATGTGCCTCGTCAACAATTATTGCATACTTCTTGGACTTCTCATGTTTTAGATAATCAAGTGCATAGGCAAATTTCTTAACGGTAGATACGATGATTCTGTTTTCACCGTTCAAGGCATCTGCCAAGTTCTTGGATCCCTTTTGGATGTCCTTCACTGTTCCTGCCGTTGTCTCAAAGTTCACCACATCCTCCGCCATATTGCGATTGAGCACAATACGGTCTGTCACCATGATGATGCTGTCAAAAATAGCAGTTCCGTCAATATTAGTCATGTTGGCAAGCTGATGCGCAAGCCAAGCCATCGTCTTTGTCTTTCCGCTTCCTGCTGAGTGTTGAACCAAGTAGTTATTACCAGGGCCTTCCTCACGAACCAATCGACGTAGTTTGCGTACTGCACGAAGCTGATGAAAGCGAGGAAAGATAACTACCATACGTTTCTTTTGCTCCTTTTTACCGTTGATTTCTTCCTCGTATGTCTCCTCATACCGTTTAATGAAGTTGTCAAGTATGTCGAGTATAGAGTCAGCTTGTAGTATATCCTGCCACATATAGACAACAGGATATTCGTTTTCTATAGGTGGATTTATAGCCTCACGGTTAAATGGTAAGAACGATGTTTCTTCGCCATTCAACTTTGTGGTCATAAACACATACTGATTGTCCATCACAAAATGTACCAAGCAGTTACGCAGCATACGGTTATGCGAATCGCGGTTTTCCTTGTATTGTCTTATGCCGTGTGTATAGTTCTGGCCTGTACCTTCGTTTTTCAGCTCAAAAGTAAACAGTGGTATGCCGTTTAGCAAAATACACATATCCAACTCGTTGCCGCTGTCCTTGCCTAAAGAATAGCGCATTTGGCGTACAACACTGAAACGGTTGGCGCGATATAGCCGATAATTGTCCGTCTCTTCACCTTCAAGAACAGGCTTAAACTGGCAAAACTTCACCTTTGCACCACTAACCGTGAAACCTTTACGCATGATTGTAAGGATGCTTTCTCCTCTGTCAAGACGTTTATTGTATTCACGGATTACTGTTGCCGTTTCCTGTCCTGGAAAATGCTTGGATAATTTTGCCCACAAAACAGGCTGCTGGCGTAAAAACTGTTCCAGCATCTCCACATCACACAGCTTTTCTATATCAAACTGTGCGCTGCTTCTTTGGTTGTAGAGGTCGCTATTAGCAAGATAACTTGCAATATGCTCCTCAAAAGTTGTTTCGTTCAAGAGATTATCCATCGTTGTTAGTTTTATATCTTGAAAAAAATATTCTTTTGTATTTTGCAATTCATCGGTCATGACCGATGAAATTACTTCTACCTTCTGCCATTCTTTTCACTTCGTTGATTTCATTAATCAACTGTTCCTTTGTTGGCAGATAGAGTTGGTACTTGCTGGCAAGGATAGTCTTGTTGTCCTCTGGCAAGGCAAGTTTTACTGCCGTATCATTTTTTTCGGTACAGAGCAAAATGCCAATGGTAGGATTCTCATCAGCAGTCTTCTCATAACGGTCGTAGTAGTTCACATAGAGTTGCAACTGACCGAGGTCTTGATGTGTCAGTTTATGGTTTTTTATCTCAATCACCACAAATGAACGTAGCAAGCGATTATAGAAGACCAAATCTGCAATATACTCATCATCTTCTATCAAAAGCCGCTTTTGCCTGGAAACAAAAGAAAAGCCCTTGCCCATTTCGAGTAAGAAGTCGGCAATATGCGAGATGATGGCACTCTCCAAATCCTTCTCATAATAAGAAGCCTTGCGTTCCAAGCCCAAGAACTCCAACACCATTGGATCTTTTATAATCTCCTGTGGCGTCTCAGGTATGCGTTCCTTGCGTGCCACTACAAGCACAGCCTCCTTATCATTGCTCATCAAAAGGCGTTCGTATAGCATGGAATTGATTTGACGCTCAAGCTAACGCCCCGTCCATCCTTCGTTCACAGCTTCCAACTCATAATACTCTCGCTTGTCGGGGTCAGGGATTTGTATAAGCATTCTGTATTGTGACCAATTCAATTGGGAACGCAGTGCGTTCCCGATTGGATATGTATTGTAAAATTGGCGGCAAAACTTTAATTGACGCTCACTAAATCCGCTTCCATATTCAGGTTCTATTTCCTTTGCCAGATTCTTAATCAGATAAGTTCCGTATTCAGCACGTCCTTTACCTTGCAGCTCTTTTTCCACAATACGCTGCCCTATAGCCCAGTACATTTGTACTCGACAAAAGTCAACACTGCGCACGGCATTGGTGCGAGCTGTGTTGATAATGGATTTTATTTCGTTGACAAAACCTTGAAGGGTGATGTCTTGTTTATTTTTATCTGCCATATTATATTTTATATAAATATCCTTTGCTTCTTGCAATTCGTCGGTTATGACGGACGATTTTATTATCTTCACGATACCCTGCGCTTACCAGTTACAACCTCAGTGATGAGACTCTGCTTGTATTCTTGCAAGAGGTCAACTTGGTGCTGGGCTTTGGAGATGGAGGAATCTATAGAAGCACATTTTTTATTCAAATATGATGCTATATTTTTTTGCTCATCAAATGAAGGAATAGGTATTATAGAATTGTTCATACTTTCCATCGTAATATGAACCATTGTACTACCATGAATATCACCTAATTTGAAATTAGTTATAGCCTTCAACATATAATAGACATACATCTTATCCATACATTCTTTATAACATACTTTCCATATATAGTAATGATAAATTGTCTTATCTTGATTCCAAATATACGGTCCAAAAGAAGCTGACCAAGCATATAACAAATCACCATTGTTACAAGACTTATCTTCTTCCAGCTCCATATTTGAATATCACCTTTATTCACCAATAGTTCCTTTGATACGCTACTAACATAAACGTTATCCTCAAATGATAGAGATGAATTTTGAATATTCGAGGAACGTAAAACCAATATGCCATTATCTACAACATCTTTAGGAGAATACGTTAGCCCATTGCCAAACTTTCCCGTAAATTTTAAAGGCACTACATCCCAATGGCTTGGCACTTCGCCAATCCATTCCACGCCACTATCTTTATATGAATCATATTGTTTCATACGCCCTAATCTTCTTTAAGATGAGACAATTCTTCGTCCAAAGTATTATCGAGACTTGCCAATTCTGCCAATATATCATCACTATTTCGCAATGGACGATACTTGTAGAACAAGCGAGTGAACGGAAACTCGCACCCCACTTTGTCCTTACTTCTGTCCATCCAAGCATCGGGAGCGAAAGGCACAACCTCTGTATTGAAGTATTCCTCGATGTCACGCTTCATTGGTATCTTCTCCGTATCGTTGAGGTTGGTATCTATTACCCACTCACCGCTGTTCTTGAACGGATCAACGTAGGCGACAGGAGCATCCTCACAGATTTCACCAAACGCATCACGAATCTGCTTCTGCTGCGCCTTGGTAGTCTTGACTTTGTTAGTCTTCAACCACACAAAAAAGTCGTGGTCGTTGCGTTTCTCGTCAATGCCTTCCAACTGGGCGATGTCACGCAAGATGATGTTCTTCTTGTCGTCCGCCTTGAAATCCTCACTCTCGCACAGGACTTCATATTTAGCAGAGATATTTTCGAACCAAAGACGAAGAGGACGACGTACTGCCACATTGGTATAGAGGAAGTCATCATAGTCGAGAAGTTTAGCTATCTCCAAATGTTCCATCTCGCCAGTCTTCTCATACTCGATTTCACGACTGTATGATTGATATTCCTTGTATATGTCAAAGATCTCTTGTGCACCTTCATCGCTAATCTCATAACGTTTCTTACCTAAGTTCTTCTGGAGCAGATTGGTAAACTCCTTAGTATGTGCAGCATCTATGAAGAGAGCCTTATGGTATTTCTCGGCAGGACGCTTGTTGTCGAGAATCCAAAGATAAGTAGTGATGTCCGTACCATAGAACAAGTTCTTTGGCAAGGCTACGATGGCATCGAGCAAGTTGCGGTCGAGCAGCATCTTTCTGATGTTGCTCCATCCATTGCCAGCATCGCCATTGAACAAAGGTGAGCCGTTCAACACAATACCAATGCGAGAACCTGCTTGGTCGTCCATCTTGGCTATCATGTGCTGCAAGAAGAGCAAGGAGCCATCGGATGTAGAAGGAAGACCTGCCTTGGTATTGGTGGACTCCTTGGAACGGCGGATGACAATCTCGAAGATTGTTCCCATCATTGCATTGCTCACCTTGCTTGGGTGGAGGTCAGCCTTCTCCACAAACTGCTGAATGACGGCATAGAGCTTGTTGCCTCTGTCCAAACGAGCATATATCTTCGACAAATCCACCACCTCGCTATCGCCATCCTCATGCACGAAGTTGGCGAGAATATCTTTCACGTTGTCAGTAAATCCCTCTATATATGTCTTGAAGGAATCGCCAATATGGTCGGGAGCGTTCAGTAGTTTCTTCAAAGACAAACCTGACATATTGAAGAATGTGATGCCGTTCTTCTTCATCAACGCCTGGAGCTTGTACTTTTTTAAGTTCTCCTCGCATTTGTTCAGTTCATCGAGAATATCCTCATATTTATCTTCGAGAACACAATCCAAACGACGAAGCAGGGTGAAAGGCAAAATCACATCCTCCACCTCTGAGTCATCATAGGAGTTACGGATAACCTCCTTGATGTCCCATATCACGTTAGCTAATTCTTGTTCTGTCATATATTATTTTTTATTTATTATTCAACTATCAATTAACGAGTGCAAAAGTACTACTTGTTAGTGCAGTCATTCTGCATAGACAAATATTTTTGCAAATTATCTTCGATTTTCTTCTTAATTTCTTGTCTTAGCCAGTCTGTAGACAGCACTTCTACATCTGGAATGAAGGAAAATTTGATTTTTTACAAGTCATAGCCTTTTCACTATTTTTCTACAAAAATACAAAAACAATCTGAAAAAACTGTTTTTAGACTGTAATTTGTCCAGAACTCAAAAGAAAATAAACAAGAATTCTGCTTGTTGAATCATTATTCCGTCACAAAGCTATCATTTGGTATCGGTATTT
>CAKQDG010000112.1 GCA_934219025.1 uncultured Prevotella sp.
CTTTCGCTTATATCGAGGATGATGTGGTGATTGGCGACGACTGCGTTATCTTCCCTTACGTGAGCATCATGAAGGGCACCCGCATGGGCAAGGGCAACAAGGTTTATCAGAACACCGTGCTTGGAGCTGAGCCACAGGACTTCAACTTCAAGGGCGACGAGACCGCCCTCGTTATCGGCGACGAGAATATCTTCCGCGAGAATGTGGTTATCAACCGTGCCACTTTCAAGGACGGAGAGACTCGCATCGGAAACCGCAACTTCTTTATGGAGGGTGTGCATATCTCTCACGATACTAAGGTGGACGACTACTGCACATTCGGCTACGGAACCAAGGTTGCCGGCGACTGCGAGATTCACAGTGCCGTTATCTTCTCTTCCGGCGTTATCGTAAATGCCAACGTGCGTGTGGGCGGTGCATCAATGGTAACCGGCGGTGTGCGCATCAGCAAGGACGTGCCTCCGTTTATCGTGGCTACCGACAATCCAGTGCGCTACGGCGGCGTGAACGAGACTCTGCTCCATAACTCAGGCACCGACCACAAGGTTGTAGGTCATATCGCAAATGCCTACCGACTGGTGTTCCACGGACAGACAAGTGTGTTTGATGCCATCAACCAGATCAAGGAACAGGTGCCTTCGGGCAAGGAAATCGATGCTATCGTTTCCTTCCTTGAAAATACAAAAATAGGAATCATAAGCAAAATGTAAATCATACCTAATATTTTTTTCATAGCATGGTTTTGGGGGAATTGGCCGCGAGGTTAGTTCCCTCTTTTTTTTATTCTCATAATCTGCGGCTGGTAGTTGCCGACACTCGTTTTGTAGAAAAAAAAGACTGAATTCAGATTGCTGAATCCAGTCCCTTTTCCTTGGAATTTATGTTTGTGCTTGTTTTATCTTAAAGCGGATACTCGTCGAAAGCATAGAGCACAGTAGAAAGGTAGCGCTCGCCTGTATCAGGCAGCAACACCACGATGCGTTTGCCCTTGTTCTCCGGGCGCTTTGCTATCTCGGATGCTGCAAAGGCAGCCGCTCCTGACGATATGCCCACAAGCAGTCCCTCTTGCTGGGCAAGCTCTCTGCCGGTGCGTATTGCATCATCGTTGTCCACGTCAAACACCTCGTCCACCACACTTGCATCATATGTCTTGGGCACGAAACCGGCTCCAATGCCCTGAATCTTGTGAGGACCGCTTGCTCCGCCGTTGAGCACGGGCGAAGTGAGAGGTTCCACGGCAATCACCTTGATGTCGGGATTATTCTCCTTCAGACGCTTGCCAATGCCCGAAACTGTGCCGCCGGTGCCCACGCCAGCCACGAAGATGTCAATCTTTCCTTCAGTCTGGTTCCACAGTTCCACACCAGTCGTTTCGTAGTGTCGGCGAGGGTTGGCAGGGTTTTCAAACTGCTGCAGAATCACTGCACCCGGTATGGAGTCGCGCAGCTCCTCGGCAGCCTTTATTGCACCGGCCATACCGTCCTTGCCCGGAGTGAGTCGCACCTCGGCACCATATGCCTTTACAAGGTTGCGGCGCTCCACGCTCATCGTTTCGGGCATGGTGAGAATAAGCTTATAGCCCTTCACTGCCGATACAAGGGCAAGACCCACGCCGGTGTTGCCGCTTGTAGGTTCGATGATGGTGGCACCGGGCTTCAGCGTGCCTTTCTTCTCGGCATCCTCAATCATGGAGAATGCTATGCGATCTTTCACGCTGCCGCCAGGATTGAAATATTCCACTTTTGCTACAATCGGGGTGTCTATATCTTTAGATGCAGAGAACTTTCCCAGTTCCAACAACGGTGTATTGCCGATAAGGTCTGTAAGTTTTTTTGCTATCATAATAAAATCCTTTCAATACTTCAATCTTTCAATTTTTCAGTCTTTCAATTTTTCAATTTTTAAATTTTATCAAACGCCTGGCTCAGGTCGTCGATGATGTCGTCGATATGCTCAGTTCCGATGCTCAGGCGGATAGTAGACGGAGTGATGTGTTGCTGTGCAAGCTCCTCCGGACTCATCTGAGAGTGGGTGGTGGTGGCTGGATGGATCACGAGGCTCTTCACGTCGGCAACGTTGGCAAGGAGCGAGAATATCTTCAGAGAGTCGATAAACTTCCATGCCTCTTTTTCGCCGCCCTTTATTTCAAAGGTGAAGATGCTGCCGCCGCCGTTAGGGAAATATTTTTCATACAGCGCATGGTCTGGATGTGAGGGTAGGGAAGGGTGGTTCACTTTTGCCACCTTTGGATGGTTGGCAAGGAACTGCACAACTTTCAGTGCATTCTCCACGTGGCGCTCTACACGGAGCGACAGCGTTTCGAGTCCCTGGAGCAGGATGAATGCGTTGAACGGAGATATTGTAGCACCGGTGTCTCTCAATACCACCGCACGGATTCTGGTAACGAAGGCTGCCTTGCCTGCTACATCGGCAAAGATGGCACCATGGTAGCTTGGGTCTGGCTTTGCCAGTGAAGGGTATTTGTCGGCGTTAGCCTTCCAGTCGAAGGTGCCTCCGTCTACTATCACTCCACCGAGGCTCGAACCGTGGCCGCCGATGAATTTCGTAGCCGAGTGTACCACGATGTCGGCTCCATGTTCGATTGGACGGATGAGGTATGGAGTGCCGAAGGTGTTGTCTACGATAAACACGATGTTGTGTTTGTGGGCAACTTCTGCCACGGCATCAAGGTTTGTTACGTCGGAATTCGGATTGCCGAATGTTTCGGCATACACCACCTTTGTGTTTGGTTTGATTGCTGCTTCAAGAGCGTCAAGGTCGTTCACGTTTACAATGGTGTTAGTGATGCCTTGTGTGCTCAATGTGTGGGTGATGAGGTTGAACGAGCCGCCATACAGGTTGTCGGCTGCAACGATGTGGTCGCCAACCGAAAGAATGTTCTGCAAAGCATACGTAACGGCTGCTGCTCCTGATGCCACAGCGAGTCCCGCTACGCCTCCTTCGAGGGCTGCAACGCGGTCTTCAAACACGCCCTGGGTGGAGTTTGTCAGTCTGCCGTAGATATTGCCGGCATCGCGCAGACCAAAACGGTCGGCTGCATGCTGGGAGTTGCGGAATACGTAGGATGTGGTTTGGTATATTGGCACTGCACGTGCGTCTGTTGCCGGATCCGGCTGTTCCTGACCAACGTGTAACTGAAGTGTCTCGAAGTGTAGTTTCTTTTCGCTCATAATCGTATTGTGTTTAATTGTTTGTTAATTCCTTATTTATTTATCATTCGTGAAACCCGAAATTTGTTCTGAATTTCATGTTGCAAAGGTACGGGCTTTCTGCGGAACGGGAAATACCACGAATGTACCATTTGGCATACCACAAATATGGTATTTGCATGGAATGATGCAAGAAAATGCAAGTTTAATGTGCAATGAGCGCCTCTATCCGTATCTAACCGTATTCCCTGTCGTGGGGCTGTCGTATCTTTGCATCGTAATTCAGACGCAGGGTGTCGGAAGGCATGCATCAGGCATCAGGGCGAACGGTTACAACAGAGATATTCAACTTTAATAATCAACCATTTAAAACATTTAAAATTATGTCTAAAGTTAAAAACGGAACTATCTATTATCAGGTGTATCAGAACAATGTAAAGACTTCTGAGTTTTACAAAAAGTGGTATGCAAAGGCTAAGCATACGGAGACTGTAAGCTTTGACGAGTTGATTGAGCATATGACTTCTCACAACATCGGCTTCCCTCGTGGTGTAGTACAGGGTGTTATGATGTCGTTTGTGGACTGTTTGCTCGAACTTGTGGCACAGAGCAAGAAGGTGCAGCTTGGCGACCTTGGCACGTTCTATCTCAACATCAATTCAAAGCCTGCCAACAAGTATGACGAATTCAATGCCAATGAAAATATCATAGGTTGTGGCTTGAGGTTTATATCCTCACAAACCACTACCAAGAACGACCTCACTCGTGCGGCTTTTACTTCTGCGATGGCATACAAGAACTTTAACTCTCTCTTGAGCGAGGGCGACAAGCTCACCATCGACAGCAAGAACTCGGCATTGAACAAGGAATAGTTTCCTCGTGACACTATAGCCGGTGTGTAACGGCTGTTTAGCGTAAAAAAAGAGGATCGTATCATGCTCAGGGCTATGATATGGTCCTCTTTCGTGTCGTTTCGATTAAATATATAGATTAAAGTTTTATCTTATGAACCTCGGTTATTCCGTTCATCAGTTCTACGCTGACAAGGTATATTCCAGAAGGACAACCAGCAGTGCTGATTTGCTTCTGACATTCGTTCTTGCGGATGAGTTTGCCCTGGAGGTCGTGGATTTCAATACCTACGATTCCTTCACTGCTGATGGCAGACAGAACTCCGCCATTCATGCTGATACCTACAAGCTGCTTAGGCTCCTGGTATGTGGCATCATGGATTCCGGCAATCTCGCCTTCGGTGAGACCCTGGAAGAAAAGAGAAACGGGGATGTCGCCGGATTTGCCGTTGAATACAGCGTCTGGTACATTTATTTTTACCTTGTGCTTGCCGGCCTTAACTTCTCCAAGTATAATCAATCGGTTGTCTATAACGTCGCCAGGGCACCAGTTACTGAATGATTGCCATGCTTTGTTGGTTTTCTTGAATGCACCATATATGCCGTTAGGACATGTGTTGTATTTGCGGAATGGTTCGCAACTGAATCTTCCTGGCTTGTATGTCAGCACCAACTCATCATCGTAGTATACATAGTGCCAGCGGCGGTTGTATTCCTCGCCGTCATCGCCAGAACCATGGTTTGAAGTAACGAGAACGAGTTGTCCGCTTGCCACGTCTTTGGGCACTTCAAACTCGTATGTCTTTGCCGTAGTGCCTACTTCGTCTGTGGCTTTCTCGTCGTAGTTGTTCAGGTTATGACCGATATACTCCGGATTCTTTATAACAATTGGCACAAGCACGTCTTTGTCGGTTTCTGTTCCCTTGTTGTCTGTGAGCGAAGAGAATTTCAATGTGCCTTTGAACACGTCGCTTCTGTCGGCACATCCGGTGATCTGTTCGTTTGCTGCGTATGGCACACCAAACAGTTCGAATTCAACCCAAATGTCGTATTTGCTGCGCAATTCTGCATCGCGGAATATATAGCTGAGATATGGCACGCTATAGAAATACGGTACGGTGTCAGGTTGCCTGTTCTTGTCCATAAACGGGGTTATGAATCTGCCTATCTCTATGCGTGGAACATTGTTCTCGGGATTGTTGTAGTCTATAGAATATGTGTTCTGTCCTTTGGGAACAAAGGCTATGTTGATGTTGCCAATGCGGTCGTAGTTGTCGCAGCATGCCTGAACCGACACGTGCATCTGAAGGCTGTCGCCAATCTGGTTGAGCTGTTCGTCTGTGAGCTTCACGGCATATAGCGAGGTGCGGTGGCGAAGTATACCATCGTTTGGCTGCTCCTCGGGGAAGTCGGTCAATCTATAGCCGTCGTAGAATTTCACGGCGTCGAACACTGTTATAGTGTCGCGTTCTTGTGTGTTTGCGTTGGCATTGCCGGAAACGGCAAACAGTGATAATGCCAATCCTGCATTCCTGATAATCTTTTTTACTTTCATTTATTTATTGCCTATTGTTTATATTATGTGCAAAGTTACTATTTTATACCGGATGTTACAAGAAAGTTTCTGTATTTGTTTCTCTTTGACATTGTTTTGTTTGTTATTATGACAAAAGTATAATAATACTACGTCTTTCATTCTGTTTGTGTAATGACGTTGCTTCGTGTCTTCCGCAATCATATTGGTTAATAGTCGTTGGGGTGTATTTTGTGTTTAATATGATTTGTAAGTTGATATATATTTTCGTAAGTCATAATTTTAATTTAACTTTGCATAATTTGAAAAAAACAAAACAAGATAATGGAAAAGAAATCTCTTTCACTGAGCAGCAGCCAATATGCTGTTCCGTTTGTACTCATCACCTCACTCTTCTTCATGTGGGGATTTGCAAGGGCAATACTCGACGTGCTCAACAAGCACTTCCAGACTGAACTGGACATTTCTATCACGCAGTCGGCTCTCATCCAGGTTACCACATACATTGGATATTTCATAATGGCGATTCCTGCCGGACTGTTTATCAACCGCATGGGATACCGTCGCGGCGTGGTCTGCGGACTCGCTCTGTTCGGCATCGGCGCACTCGCCTTTATCCCCTGTTCGGCGGCAGGAACATTCTATGCCTATCTACTGGCACTGTTTGTCATTGGATGCGGACTGGTCTTTCTCGAGACTTCGGCAAACCCTTACGTTACGGAGCTCGGACCGAAGGAGACAGCAACGGCACGACTGAACTTCTCGCAGTCGTTCAACGGCGTGGGCTCCATGTTCGCCACTCTTGTAGTGGGAAGTTTCCTGCTGCAGGACGACAGCGACGAAACGGGCGGCAACGCCGTGGTGCCGTATGCCATAATGGGTGCCGTGGTACTGATGATTGCAGTGGTTTTCTCGCGCATAAAACTGCCGGAGATTAGGCATGCCGACGATGCTGCGGCGCAAGAGGGTGGCGACAACCTGAAGCGGCTGTTTGCCAACAGGCACTTCCTGTTCGGACTGGCGGCGCTGCTGGCTTACGAAGTGGCTGAAATATCCATCAACTCCTATTTCATCAACTACATCACGGGCGAGGAATGGATGAAACCGGCTACGGCATCAACGA
>CAKQDG010000113.1 GCA_934219025.1 uncultured Prevotella sp.
CCAAGCTCTTGTCGAGCGAGCCCTGCAGGGCGGCATAGTCCTTCTTAGCCTGTGCGAGCTGCTCCTCCAAACTGGTCACGCGAGCCTTGCTTGCAGCGAGCTGCTCCTTTGAGTCCTGATATTTATTTGTCAGTTCACGGTTTTCGTTCTGGCAGTTCTGCAAGTCTTTCTTGCTTGCGCAGCTGCCCATCACGAGGCATCCGGCAGCAACTGCCATAATCAAAACTTTCTTGTTCATAGTTGTATTCCTTTCTTTTTGTTAATATTCTTTTTCCTATACCTTATATTATATATATGGCATATTTCGTCCACGAAGTTATTAAATAAGACGCTCAAAAGTGCAAATAGTAAACTTGGGTTAAAACATTTTAACCTGAAAAGCTACAAGTTATTGTATATTAACGAAAAAATGAACATAACGACACGTGTTCGAGCTGCAATGGAAGCGGAAAATGCTTCTGTCATGGTAGTGGCAGACAAAGGTAAGGAATTGAAAACGCAGACGCGTTCGTTTATGCCAGTTCTTTAATATATACGCTATACAAAACAAGCCCCCACTCAGAATAACAGTGGGGGCTTGTTTATGGCTGTATGTTTCGTTTTATTTCATCATCTTTACAGACTTGCCCGAAGCTGTATCTTTTATTATGTACAGACCTTTAGCTTTGCAATTCTTCATTGCATCGTTGATACTGCAGAACGAGCCGAGACATTGTCCGTCGCTGCTGAACACATCCACTTTGCCGGTGATGTCACCACTGTTGAAGCTAGTTATGCCGCTGGTGATACTGCTCAGCTTCACGCCGTATACATGATAGGTGAGCAATGTTTCATCCGGCGTGCAGTTCGTGGCACCTTTCAGTCCGATTGCGAAGTAGTAAGTGCCAGCCTTCCTCGTTGTGTAAGAGCCCTTTGCCGTCTGTCGTGTTCCGTCGGCAACGTTTCCGCATGCGATGTTGGCATCAATGGCATTCTGGTTGTCGGCTGTCAATACGTGGAGATATGTTTTCATCTCCTCTTTAGCCTCGGCAGATAGGTCGGAGGCATTGGCAGCAGCCATACTGTAGTCCAATGTCGCCTCAATCTTTTCGCCCTCTTCGAGCGAGAAGGCAGGCGAAACAAGCAGTCCAGGCAGTTCTATCTGAGGATTTCCGAGGTTGAAAATCTTCTGCGTAGCAACGATAGAAGATCCATCCTCGTCGTCAGTCCATTGAGCAAACTGGTCAGACAGGTCGTATCGGTGCCATGTAGAGAAGTCGGCAGTGTATTCATCAAGCTTTGCTGCATCGGTGGCAGGCGTGGTCAATGAGATATTGTCGAGATAGAGCACACCGTAGGGTGTCGTGGAGTTGCACCTTACACCGATATAATATTTGCCGTCTTCAGCCACGGTTACAGTCTTGCTCACCTTGCGGTATCGCTTGTCGGCAGCAATAACGTCGGCGTCGCTGGTATAAATATTTTGCGTCATGGCTTTTGCATCAGGCGATTTGCCCAGGAAGAGGGCAAAGTTCTGTGCATACAGGTTGCTTGTCGTTCCATGCAGGTAAGTGCGATAGAAGAAAGACAGGTCGTAAGTGCCGGCCGGAATATCAATGCAACCAGAGAAAGCCCAGTCGCCGCTATTGTCGGCAGCCTTCTTGTGGTGGCTGATTGCGCCCTTGCCGTTGTATGCCGAACTTGACGAAGAGTAGACGCCAGTCTGCCATGTGCCTCCGAAAGACCATTGCTCCTGTTGCTCTTCGGTGTCGAAGTCGGCAAGATAAGGAATGGTGGCATTGGCAAAACTCTTTACAGTCGTCAGGGTCCATGAGTTGTTGTATTCGTCAATGTCGTCGCCATCGGATATTTTCACACTGAACGTGTAGGTATCGGGCGAACTGATGTCAATGTCGTCGAAGGCGTAGTCCACTGTGTCTCCCGGAAGTATAATGCCAGGGAATATTTCCATCGACGACGACTCATTGCCGCTACCGAGAGCCTTGGTCAGCGTCAAACCGAAGTTTTTCTTTTCCGTTGTGCCATGGTTGGCAATTCTTGCAATGATCTTGTCGGTAGAGTTGTTGAAACCCGATTTAGCCGACTGGCTTACGCTTACAAGGGCGAGGTCGCTGTTTTGGTCAAAGCGCACGTCGTCGAGCACAACGTCGTGTCCCATACCCGTGTTCAGGAATTCTATCTGATAGTCGCCGGCTGCAGGAATGTCGGCAAGCAGGTAACCTTGGCGGTAAATGCCCACGTTGCTGTCGGCCACAGTGTCGGTGCGCGACACGCAGAAGTCTGCCGTTTCGTCCGAAGCACCCTTCACAGAAGCCGTGATGAATGTAAGGTCGGTGGCATTTGTGGATTTCATCCTTGTTGTGTAATAGTAAGACAGGCGCACCTTGCCCGGTTCTGCCACATGGATAGCCGGTGAGCGCAACACCGCATTGTGCTCGGTGTTTGCAACGCTCGACATATATGCAGCGTTCTCGCCATCCTTTGCCCAGTTCACGTTGCCCACAAGAGCCGTGCCGATGTTCCAGTTCAGGGAGTTGTTGCCAAGAGCCTCCTCCTCCCAACGCTTTGCGTCGTCAGTATTTTCAAAGCTGTCGGCAAAAGGCATCTCCGGTTTGTCGTAAGCATAAACCGCCAGCGTAGTGGTGTCGTTGTATATATATGTGTCGTTTTCAAAAGCAGTATACACCTTCACCTCGTGATTGCCGGCAGAGAAAGCCACACCGCGCAGCGACTCGTCTTCTGTGGTGTTCTGTCCAACCTCAAAGTCGATTGTCTCGCCCGATGGTATGGAGGCGATGATGTCAGAAACAACGGTTTCTCCGTCCACATCCACTTTTACCGGAATATTTTTCAGTTCATCCTCTGAGTAATTCTTTACCTTGGCATATATGCGGTTCAATTTTCCAGCAACTACAGCCTTGGGCATGGTCACTCCAGTTACGGCAACATCACCCTGTGCCACCTTTTCGAAAGCTATGGAGTTTACCAAAAGCGGACCTACATAATCGTCGCCCACCTTGAAATCAAACTTGTATACTCCGTCTTTCACCACATCAAGGGTAATGGTTTGAGTTGCGGCGTCGGTAGATGCCGGCAGAGTGAAATCTTTGTTTATTATCTCTTTTATACCAGGACCGGAACTTACATACGACACGGTGAACGGGGCATCAGTTCCTGTGGTATAGTTGATTGCCATGTTTATCTTGCCCTTCTTCAGTTTGAACCATTTTCCGGTGAGCAAGCTCTCCTTGGCACATTTCTTATATCCCCACACATTCTTAGTGTAAGACGCGTCGGGCACCTGCCACCATCCTGTGTTCGTGCCGTATCTCAAGTTTCCCGTGTGGTAAGAATACGACCAACCGTCGCTGAGGTTGTCGGAATTCATTTCATAAGGCAATTCGAATTTCTTGTCGATGGTAACCTTGGACGTCAGAGTGTCGTTCTCGTGAACGAGATCGTTGTCGGCCGTTGCCCACACCTTGATTATGTTGTTGCCCTCCAGCAACGTGGCTGGAGTATGGAAGTTGTAGGTCACGGTATCTGCCGTTAGAGAAGCCACATCAACAGTCTCGGTCACGGGCTCGGAATCGTTTACTTTATAAGATGCCGTGATGGAAGTTGGAGCAAGTCCGCTGTTTGTAAAACTGAACGACACATATTGTTGCGTGTCGGGTCCAGCCTCCGGCGAGAGCAGTTCGGTGGCAACAAAGTCTGATGATGCACCTTGTCCCACTCTCACGTCGTCGATCCATGTTCTGTTTAGAGTGAACGACGAGCCTACCGTAGCTTCGCCATAGTCGCGGAATGCGATATAAATAGTCTTTCCGGCGAATTTGTCGAGGTTGAACACCTTTTTGCGCCAGTCAGTTTCGCCATAAGGAGCAAATTCCATGAGAGTTTCGGTAAAGTCTTCGGCAGCGGTGCCTGTGGTGGAAACGAGCACTGCGAACTTAATCCTCTGCTCTTCGGACACGGCAGCCAAATCGTTGTATACAGGCGCGTATGCCATCATGAACGACAGATAGTCGCCCGGCGATACTGTGACGGCCGGCGATATAAGCCACGAGTCGGGGATATATCCTGCCGAATTCTTCTTGCCCGACGACACCATCATGGCGTTCTCGCCGCCCTGACTGTAGCCGGCGCGGAGGTTGAGCGGGTTGCTGGAATATTTCACCTGTTCCCACTTGAACTTGTTGTTCGACGCATCGCTGCTTGTGCGCGTGGTCCATCCCGACGGAGGGACATCGCTTCCTTCAAAGCCCTCGTTGAGGGAGTAGCTCTGTGCATGCGTCGCGCTTGTCGCGAACATCAGCGACAAGGCCGAAATGATTAGTTTTTTCATAAGCAAAATATGTTTGTGCGTTTATTTATTTCATGTTCACGAATTTCTTTCCGCCGGCAATCACTATTCCGCGAGTGTGGCGGTTTTGGGCCGTGCCGTCGATAGAGTAGGGTCGAAGCCCGCCGTTTGCCGTTTCAGCCTTTGCGGATGAGATGGCAGACAGTTCCCCGTCTTGTATAGCCACGATATTGAATCTGTTCCATCCCGGTTGTGCTCTGTAGGCTTCCACAAGACTCTTCACTACATGAAGCGTTGCCCCCTGGCATGCTGCATCCAGAAAGCTGTCGCCGCCGCTCACAATGCCGTCTGCCAACAGATACACATCCTTTAGTTCTGGCGATGCCGTGTTGTTCTTGTAGCGGGCAAAGCAGTCGCTGCCAATCGTGGCAACACCTTTCCCTATAACGATTCTGCCAAGTGCCATGTCGTTGTAGAAACATTTGTCGGGGATGCTCGTTATGCCGTCGGGGATGGTGATATCCTGTAGCGACGGACAACTGGCAAATGCTGAGGCTTCGATGCTCTGCAGGCCTTCCGGCAGGGCAACAGTCTTCAATACGGTGTTGCCCTGAAAGGCACATTCGCCTATCGACGTGAGTTTGTCGTGCAGTGTGATGTTTGTGAGCTTTGTGGTGAGCGCCAGAACATAAGGTTCAAGCGTCGTAACTTTCTCCGGCAAAACGAAATTCTCTATTGCCGTGCCCATAAAGGCAGCCTTTCCGATTGACTCTACAGACGACGGCAGACTGATGTCGCTGAGCGAAGAACATGTGGCAAAGGCATATTCGCCGATGCTTGTTATGCTTTCGGGCAGAGATATGCTTTTCAGCGATGTGCATCCCCAGCACATGCCGTTTGGCACGGCAGTGAGATTGCTGGGCAGTTCAATTCTTGTGAGCGATGTGCATTGCGAGAAAGTGTAACCCTCGTTGAAATTGCTCACGGTGGCAGGAATTTTTACAGATGACAAGTCTGTGCATTTAAAGAAGGCCTGATAATCTATACCACGCACAGTGTATGTTACTCCGTCGTGTTCCACTCTTGCCGGGATTACCACGTCGCCAAAGTACTTGCATCCGTTGTTTGCCACAGAAACCGACAACTCCTGGTCGGGTATGTAGTTGTAGCTGATGCCGTCTTCCTCAAATTCAACCGAGTAGGCATTGATGCTGAAGAGCAGCACCAATAATGAAAGCATAGTTTTTCTCATTTTGCTTGTTTTTTGTATCCTGTATATATTTACATTTTTATAGCTACGGCGTCGCAAAAGTAGCAAATGTTTAACGATGCGACAAACTTATAAGACAGAAATGGGGATAATACCGCGTTTTAGTATCACTTTATGGACAAATAGCGTATATTTATTTGCTTAATTAACGAGTAGTGTGTAATTTTGCATTGACCATAGAATAAAAACGAAATAAGTTGATTATGAAAATAAGAATAAAAATACTCGCCACTGCCCTTGCCTTCACCCTGTCGGCACAGGCGCAAAGCACACCGGAGCACGACTTTGACTTTGAGAAAGTTGTGGCGGCGGAGAAGGATTCCACGCTTGATTGGGATGATTTCTATAAATTCTTCGACAGTTGGGAACCCGGAACGCCACCGGGCGGGATATCAAGACTCGACGACGAGTTTTTTATCTCACGCCAAAGACCTCTGCCGAGAATTGCCGACGGCGACTACCAAGTGAGGAACGACGTGCCCAGCGGCAGAAAGATGCTGATGTGGACTCCGCTCGACGACCCCACGACTACATGGAAAGCGCTGCCCAGATACTGTTTCGACGGCGACAACTTCTCGATGTGGCAGTATATCAACTGCCACGGCAACTGGTCGGCTCCGTGGATTCGCGTGGCGGCAGGTATTTCCGATGCAGCAGCAAAAAACGGAGTAACCGTGGGCTGCGTGCTCAAGATTCCGTGGAATGCGAGTATCGGACTGGACAAGACTGACGTCCACTCTATGACACTGCGCAAGCTGATGGAGAAAAACGGCGACGGCTCGTTCAAGAACTCGCTGAAACTCGCCAAACTGATGAAATACTATGGCATCAACGGCATGGGAGTGAACTCAGAATTCACCACCACCGAAGAGATGATGAAACTGAT
>CAKQDG010000114.1 GCA_934219025.1 uncultured Prevotella sp.
GTCTACGTTTTCTATAAAACGAGAAATGAACCATATTAGTGCCTTATATATAAAAATATTTTAGATCACTTACTTAGACCAAGTTTTTTTATAATGCCATCAATATCTCTTGAAAGTTTCCGATGGAATTTTCCTTCCTATACAAACTTCCATCAACAGGTTCTATTGATGCATAAGACACTATAGCTTGCTTCAAGTCTTCTACAGATATAGGATATTTTATCAACTTTCCCAATCCGTAACTCCTTATCAATTCGCCCAATAATCCGGCATCCGGTCCTATCACGGGTTTGTCGTATTGTGCTGCATAACCAAGAACGCCACTGCTTTGAGTAACATTCTCGTATGGTATCAGCATATAATCAGCAGTATAGGCCAAAGAATTAAGAAATTCGTAGGTACAGAACTCGTTATAAACAAGAATCTGCGCTCCATTATTGATTGTTTCAAGTATCTGATAAAACTCCTTGTCGCAATCCTTGCTTATTCGTCCCGCAAAAACAAAAGTGAGACCTTCAGCTTTTTTCATTCTACTTACGGCTTCAGCAATCAGCAAAGTTCCCTTTCTTCTTCCAAGACCGCCGAAATGAAGGAACACCTTGTTTTCAGCAGGAATATTTAATTCTTCACGAACGTTCTTTGGCTGTTCTGTTTGAGGGAAAGGGTCCGGCAAAAATTGAAACTTCGTTGTATGATATTTCTCATTCAACGACTTCACAGACCTTTTGTCGTTCAACACAAAGATTTTCTTGAAAATCCTGCTGTTCACCAGTAAAGAGTATTTAATCTTCTCAACAATCCTTGACTTAAAAGACAATGTTCTATCATTCAACGCTATTCTGTAGACAATACCTCTAAAGTCAATCTTGGAGGGAAGGAAGAACGGTAGTGCAGGAAGATATTCCATCAACATGATAGTGTGAACCACATCAATATTATGCTCCTTGCACTTCCTCTTCAAATACAGAGATTTTGCAAAAGACAATTTGATGATATTCAAAAAGCCATTACCACCCTTGATACACTTCTCCAAATCATCATCCGCAATAAAGTCAAACGAGATATTCTCCGCCTCCGGCCAAGAATAAGTCGACTTCACATCATTAAAGTCTTTCGACACGCAAAAGACATATTTGTTGCCGACATCCCTCAAAGCATAATCATAATAATGATGCAGATACTCCAAATGATGCCCCTTACAATCTGTTGTAAAAACTAAAATATTTGCCATAAATTAATCCACAACAATATGATTATATAGCTGAGAAGCCGCTTTTTTTATTTTATTGCGGTCTTCCTCGGACATCTCACTTTTACCAATGCTCTTTTTCCCTTCATAGTATTTGGCAAACAATCCTTCAAGATATTCACGCGAAAAACGCTCATCAGGCTTATAAAGCCTTCGTTCATGTTCCATTATTTGCTCAATTGTAAAGACAGAAGCAATTACTTTTGCAGGAGAGCCAACAGCTACAGCATAAGGAGGAATTTCCTTGTTTACCAATGACTGTGCACCTATCACAGCACCACGACCGACGTGTGCTCCACTCAGAAAAGTTACTCTTGTACCTATCCATACGCCTTCTTCTATGGTCACGCCCTTTTCGTTGTCGTTGATATGGTAAGGACCGCCAAGACGTTGAGGAACACCAACCGTAGGCGTATGATTTCCAGTCACAATCGTGCAATCTGGGGCAATTTCCGTGTATTTTTTTATTACAACCTTACCACTGTCATTAATGATTGTTAGCCCCTCTCGGACATGGATATCCTCATAAAGAAAGACGTTAGCAGGATTCGTAATCGTTGCAGGAGTTTTCAACAATGTGGTTGAACCAAAATACCCAAAAGACTTGCGATTTTTCGGTTTTATAAAGTTAACATTTACAAATCTGCAAAAATGTTTGATTCCAACAGCGAATGAAAGATTTTCTTTTATAAAATTACTAATTGTAGACATATGAAATGATTTTATTGATTCCAAATTCCTTTTGCTTTTTGATTAATGATTTTATTGATCTGAATTGTGAAGAAAGTTGCGTAAGTCATATTTATTACCAACATGGAAGTCACCACACCTAATGCCCCTATATATCTTCCTAAAAACAATGATAGAGGTATATGAAGAAACAGCCCAAGCAGTGTAACATAAGATTGCAACTTGATTTTACCTATGCCATTGATTAAATTTACTTGAAGACTATCCCATGAACTTGACAACATATAAACACCGACCATAAAACTCATTGAAAATGGTACGACATCCACTCTTCCTATCCATATTCTATACACAATAGGAGAACAAACCACCATCCCAATAATCAACAGAGCCACCCATCGATAAAGTCGTGCCATTTTTTTATATGTATGTTGCATCCAATTGAAATCTGACTTTGTATAAGCTTCTGTGAAAGCAGGCCAAAGCGGGCCTATTACCAAAGTGAACAACATCATAGCCGTACCGATATATCGGTATGCGATGTTATAAGCAGTTACATCTGCCGGACTCGACACGTTAGAAATCAAAATATTTGTAGCTTGATACATGACAAGCATCTGTATTTGGATGACAAAGAACTTTACTCCCAAAGAGAACAAGTCTTTCACCAAAGAAAAATCTACATACTTGATTTTGGGAGAAACAGATGAGAGACTATGTCTGAACATATAGACAGAACTTACTGCTAAAACTACAATAGGCAGATAAGAAACCGTCAAAGCCAAATTGAGCATGGAAGGTTGTGTCGTTTTGGTCAATATATATATAACTATCACTGAAAGGAAGTTTCCTACAACTGGGAACACCCCAGATAATGCAACCTTTTGAAATGATGTCAATACAGTACCCAACACATTGAGAACCATTTGTAGACAAAAACTTACAACCAAGACTTGCATTACTTGTGATATTGTGCCATTATAGGCAATAGGCACATTAAGCAATGAACTCCAATTGACAAATGGCACTACAAATTCAAGAATAATGCAAAGCGGTACAAATATTACCAACATAATAGCATAGGTAGTTGAAACCAGCTTTCTCCCCCTAAGGATGTTTCCATTTGCCAACGCTTCCGACAATTTATTTCTAAGACCTAATGTAAAGCCAATGTCGAAGAACCCCAACCACAATAAGATAGAAGAAACTGTCAACCAAATTCCATACAAATCAGTGTTGAGATATCCCAAAGTCAAAGGAACCAAAATCAATTGGGTCAAAATACTGAAACCTTTTATAAGCAACGAACCTGCAATATTTTTTTTGATATTGGATCCTCTTTGCGAACCTTTAAAGAAATTCAGTATCGTTTCTTTTAATTTCAAGAAAAGACTCATAAAATTTGCTGTACACTAAATTGTAATTTGCTTTTGTGGTTCTTCTAACCCATTATTGGAATCCAAAACGACAAATACCGCATAAGGTTCACTGTCACCAATAGCAAAAGAATATGATACAGTAGGATACTTTTGGGCTATATACGCACGAATATGGCCGTAATACTCTGACAAGTTCACATTGTCAAAATTACCATTAGGCATGAAAAGGAACACCTTATCTTTTTTGATTACATTTAAAATTGCATTCATAATTATTTTATCTTAAAAAGTCTATAATCGTTTTCTAAAACGTTTTTAATTTTCCAAACTCCTTGATTCTCTGTTCCTCCTTCAAAGAACAAACAAGCAGTTGTCCTTTCTTCTCGGCTACGATATAGCCATCCAAACCTTGTACCACGACCTTGCCCTCATCGGCTGCATGAACCACGCAGTTCTTACATTCATACAAGCGGATGTCCTTGCCCACCTTGGCATTGCCCACCTCATCTTGTGAAAGCAAGGTACGGAGACTGCCCCAGCTACCCAAATCGCTCCATCCGAACTCGGATGGCAAGGTATAGATTTCCTTCGACTTCTCCATCACTGCATAGTCGATGCTTATCTTCTCGCAGGTTGGGAAGAGTTTTCCAACTACCTCTTTCTCCTTTTCGGTATAGAAGAAAGGATCCATCTCGTCCATGATACTCGCCAACTGAGGTTGGAAGGTACGGATAGCCTTGCTGATGGTATCGATATTCCATACGAAGATTCCGGCATTCCAATAGTAATTGCCAGCGGCAAGGTATTGCTCGGCAGTCTCCAAGTTCGGCTTCTCCTTGAATGCCTCCACCTTGTAGATTTCATCAACAGCTGTTGGCTCGGCAGCGGCGATATAGCCATAACCTGTCTCTGGGCGGCTTGGCTTGATTCCTATGGTTACTATCGCTTCCTTGTCGGAAGTATAGCTCAATGCCTTGCTGAGCACTCGTTGATACTCCAATGTGTTGATGACCAAGGCATCGGATGGAGTCACCACAATATTGGCATTCGGATGCTTTTGCTGTATCTTCCAACAAGCATAGGCGATGCAAGGTGCCGTGTTGCGAGCTACAGGCTCTGCAAGGATGTTATCGACAGGAATGTCAGGGATTTGTTCCTTGACGATGCTGATATATTTCTCGTTGGTCACCACCCACATGTTATCCACGGGGCAGATTGGCTTCAACCTATCTACCGTGAGTTGGATGAGGGAACGTCCCACGCCCATCACATCTATGAACTGCTTTGGATAGTCTGGCGTTGACATTGGCCAGAAGCGGCTACCTACGCCGCCCGCCATGATTATTATTTGTGTATCGTAGAAATTATTCATAAGGCACATTTCTTATGTATAGGCGCATTTACGCCTATACATATTTTTATTTCAGACTCTCCTGATACCACTCATAGAGTTTCTGTACGCCATCTTCAATCTCAACCTTATGTGTCCAACCAAGGCTATGGAGCTTATCCACGGAGATGAGTTTTCTTGGTGTACCATCCGGCTTGCTGGCATCGAACTCGATGGTGCCCTCAAAGCCTACTGCCTTTCTGACAAGTTCGGAGAGTTCACGGATGGTCAACTCCTTGCCTGTACCTACGTTGATGTGGCAGTTGCGAATCTCGCCGAGTGATGGGATGGCGCCACCACGACCCTCGGAGTTGTTTCTATCCACGGCTCCATCGACCTTGGCACCATAGAATACGGAAGAGTATTTCTCGATACCGATGATATCCTTGAAATCTACGTTCAAGAGGACATGTACACTGGCATCCGCCATATCCTCGCTCCAGAGGAACTCACGCAGAGGCTTGCCCGTACCCCAGAGCACCACCTTGTTATTGTAGATGCCATAGAACTCCAATGCCTTCAAGATACGCTCATGGTCGTTGCTTCCATCCACGTTGCCCTCGCCGATGATGGCACGGAGCTTGTCGGTAGGGTTGATAGGACGCTTGTTCATGTCCACCTCGATGCTGTGCCAGTCGCCGTCGTGGATGAGCTTGGCAAGATAAATCTTGCGCATCATGGCTGGCATCACGTGGCTGTTCTCCAAGTGGAAGTTGTCGTTTGGACCATAGAGGTTGGTTGGCATCACAGCGATGTAGTTGGTACCGTACTGGAGATTGTAGCTCTCGCACATCTTCAAGCCAGCTATCTTGGCGATGGCATACTCCTCGTTGGTATACTCCAGAGGAGAGGTCAAGAGCACATCCTCCTTCATTGGCTGTGGGGCACCCTTTGGATAAATGCAAGTGCTGCCCAAGAAGAGGAGCTTCTTCACGCTATGTGAGTAGGCATTGCTAATAACATTGCACTGCATCTTCATGTTTTGTATGATGAAGTCGGCACGATAGAGGCTGTTTGCCATGATGCCGCCTACGAAAGCGGCGGCCAAGACTACTGCGTCTGGGCGTTCCTCGTCGAAGAACTTCTGAACTGCATACTGGTCGGTCAAGTCGAGTTCTTTGTGAGAACGACCTACCAAATTATTATAGCCTCTTTGTTTGAGGTTGTTCCAAATAGCAGAACCCACGAGACCGTGGTGTCCTGCTATGTATATCTTTGAATTCCCGTCTAACATATTATTTTACGATTCCTTTCTCCAAATATTCTGCGAGATTGCAGCGTACTTTCTGACTGGCATCCTCGGCAGCTACCTTCGCCATATCGCTCTCTACCATAATCTTCACCAAATCTTCGAAAGAGGTGGTGTTAGGATTCCAGCCGAGTTTGACCTTTGCCTTGGTTGGGTCGCCCCAAAGGTTGACTACATCGGTAGGACGGTAGAAGTCTGGAGAAACCTCTACGAGGGTCTTGCCGATTAATTCTTCTGGACCCTCTACGCAGATACCCTTCTCGTTCTCGTCCTTGCCTTCCCACTTCAGTTCGATGCCTACGTAGTGGAAGGCTAACTGGGCAAACTCTCTTACGGAGTGCTGCTTACCAGTGGCAATCACAAAGTCCTCTGGCTTCTCTGCCTGGAGAATGAGCCACATGCACTCCACGTAATCCTTGGCATAACCCCAGTCACGGAG
>CAKQDG010000115.1 GCA_934219025.1 uncultured Prevotella sp.
TAAGTCGCATTTCATCATTCCGTTCAGCCCTCAAATCCTCCACGGCAACATTCTGCAGCATCTCTTCTCCCTCGCTGCGGCAACTGTTTTGATGCCGCCATCTGTCGCGGTGAAGATTTCGTGCTATAGTATAGGCAAGAGCGGAAACATTAGCCCCAGCCTCTATCCTGGAGCGCATATTCCAGAGCCTGAGCATGACTTCCTGCACGATATCCTCGGCATCGTCGTCATTCCCCGTCAGCCGCTGCAAGTAATCTCTCAGATTGCTTCGCAGGGGCAGCACAATATGGTTGAAATCTTCTGGTTTCATCTGCCTGTTTATATATATAACGGACAAATCCCGGATTTCGGACATTTCAATGAAACTTTTTTTGACTGGAGAATACAACACGTTTTTTTGTATAATTCAAACCATATGTAACTCACTTAAAGTTATTTCTTAATCACAACCTTTTTCTCCATAATTCTTTGTACTTTTGCCGAGCCTTTCATGGCATAACAATAATTTTTAATTCAAAATTCTATGTACAACAACAAGAAAGCACAGGGCTCGCCGATGAAGTTCAAACACTTCACCCGCAAGGGCTACGCTCTCTTCGCTTGCTTGGGCAAAGAGGTGATTATCGGCACACTGAGCGTTGCCACACTTACCTATGCCAAGGCCGACGGCATCAGCACCAAGCCGATTATGGCAGAGGCTGACAGCCTTGCCACCCACAGCGAGATTGCGCTCGACGAGGTGAGAGTTACCGGCTCCCGTGCTCCGCTTACCCGTGGGCAGGCGGCGAGAATGGTTACTGTACTGGAGCGTGAGGATATTCAAGCCGCCCCGGTGCAAAGTGTTAATGACTTGCTGAAATATGCAGCAAGCGTGGATGTGAGGCAGCGCGGCCCCATCGGGGCGCAGACCGACATCAGCATCCGTGGCGGAAACTATGAGCAGATTACAGTCCTGCTCAACGGCATCAACATCTGCGACCCACAGACGGGGCACAACGCCTTTGACTTCCCCGTGGACGTGAGCGACATAGAGCGCATCGAAGTGCTCGAGGGACCTGCCGGCAGGGTGTTCGGCACATCTTCGCTGCTCGGAGCGATAAACATCGTTACGAAGCATCCTGCCCAGAACAACATTTCGGCTCATGCCGAGGCGGGCAGCTACGGATATTTCAACGGTGGGGCAAACATCGGATTGGTTTCGGGAAAATGGACTAACTCTATATCCGGAAACTATACCCGTTCTGACGGCTACAACCGCAACAAGGCGGGACGGCTGAACACAGACTTTGAAGGTGCAAAGGCTTTCTATCAAGGAACTTATTCTGACAACAACACGAGGGTGAGCTGGCATGCCGGATTGAGCATGCGCGATTTTGGTTCCAACACTTTCTACGGAACCGGAAGCGACGACCAGTTTGAACATACTTTCAAGAGTTATACGGCGCTGCAGGCTGAAACGCGCTGCGGGCGACTACATCTCAGTCCGTCGGTCTACTGGAACCGCAACATGGACCGCTTTGAGTATTTCCGCGGTCTCGACAACGTAATACCCGAAGGCGGAACATACGGCGTGGCCTACAACTACCACCGCACTGACGTGTATGGCGTGAACCTCAACTCTTATTTCGACTGGGCTGGAGGACGAACTGCCGTATGTGCTGAACTGCGCAACGAGGACTTGGTGAGCACCACGCTCGGCGAACCGCTCGAAGCCCCGAAGCATGTGCACAATACCGACCGCGACTATACCAACGGACTGAACCGCACGAACATCAGCTTTACTCTGGAACACAACATTCTGTTGGAGCGATTTACTCTCTCTGCAGGCATTGTGGCGGTGAAGAACTCGTGGAACCACATGAACATGAGGGTTTATCCGGGCATTGACGCAAGCTATCGCATCGGCAACAACGTGAAGCTGTATGCCTCTTACAACACCTCGCTGAGGATGCCTTCGGTAACGGAGCTTTACTATTCGGTTGGCGGACATAAGGCTGACAAGCACTTGAAACCGGAGGAACTGCAGGCGCTTGAAGGCGGTGTGAAATATCTGGGCACGGGCATTACGGCGAGCGCAAGCCTGTTCTACAACCACTGCAAAAATATGATTGACTGGATTCTCGACACCAACGAGGGAAATGATGCCGTGTGGAAATCGGTGAACTTCACCAAGATAAACACCCTCGGCGCTGAGCTGTCGGCAAGTGCCAATTTCCGCAGACTTTTGCCTTCGCAGCATTTTCTGAAGTCGATTGGCGTTTCATATTCATGGATGACCCAAGACAAGGACGAGCCGGCAAACATCCAGAGCCGTTCCACCCTGGAATACTTGCGCCACAAGTTTGTGGCAAACCTCGACCTGAACATCTGGCAACAGCTTGACCTGTCGCTGAAATACCGATGGCAGAAGCGCACCGGTTCTTTCACGAGAAAGGACAACAGCGGCAACGCCACAGTGTCGCACTACAAGCCTTACGGTCTGCTGGATGCACGCCTGGCTTGGAACGCCGACACATACAAGGTGTTTGTAGAGGCAAACAACGTGTTTAACACCAAGTATTATGACTTTGGCAGTCTGCCGCAACCCGGCACATGGATTATGGCAGGGGCTTCTGTAAACATAAATCTATAAAATAGGTAGGCGGACTACTCCACCCTACCTATTATATATACAGCAGCATTTCTCGACAAGTCGCCGGGGTTGCTGCCCGGTTCCCCCTCGGGAACCTGCAAACCTTGACGGGCATAGTAATCTCTCCAATACGGGGTTACTTTGCCCGTTTTGTCGTGAAACGACATGGGGATGGGCTTGAACACAAGCGTGCCGTCTTGATAACGATAAGATTTCTGAACCAGTTCGCTGCAATAAAAAGCGCTGTCGTCGGGCATGAAGTTAAAGTCGTATGGCTTGCCCAAAAACTTTATCGCCCTCTCCACCGACTGCGCCACGCCCACGGTATCCTTCAGCCGCGCCGCCACCACCTGTTCGCGCCTCGCCATAAACGAGTCTATCGGAGTGAGGCAAACGCCCCGGTGTATAGCTTCAAGGGCAAACGCGCGCCCTCCCACCCTGTGGAATATCGCCACATGGTCTATCTTCATTCCGCCCACGCCCTGCGTAACGTCGGTTATCGGATTGTCGCCCTGTTTGGCGCAAAACAGCAGGTCGCCCTCGCAAAGCGTCTCCACCCCAACCTTCTGTATGCCACGGCAAAAGGCAGAAATCGACAATACAAGGATTGCCGCAACAAATGAAACTCTCTTAAAACAAATCATGACTTACTTAAAAATTTAGTTGTTCCACTCCCCGCCACATCACGAAGAATAGGCTAAAAACAAAAAATCCCCGTCAGACAGTTTCATCAGCCTGCGGGGAAACAACGTTTACCGTTGATTATTCTTCAACGACATACTTAGGAGAATCGCCGTATTTGTTAGGTCCGATATTGCTGTCAAACAGACTGAAGATGAATATCACGATGCCGCAAACACATGAAACAGCTGCCGGCACACAGAACAAAGGATTTATCATCAGCCCGATCAGTTCCTTTGGATTGGGGTTCACGCTCATTGCCAATTCGTTGTATCCGCTTGCCTGCATATAAATCAGCAAAATCACGCTGCAAACAAATTCTACATACACCCAAATGCCACTATGCCCGGAATCTTGCATTCGGCGCACGCCAACAGCAACTGCCGTCATACTAATGACAATGGAAATTATCAAATTTACAACTGGCACACTGCTGAACACTGCATTTGCCACCCAACTTACCAAAGTTGCAGCGAGAACATACCACCAGTATTCAGACCGGCGCGAACGTCCATTCACATTAGTAAGATTGCTTAACACTTTCTTCACGGCTTCACCGAAACCAAGCTTCGGAGTTGCAACAAAATTAGGCATATTTTCCATATTGCTTTTAAGATTAATTATTACTGTTTGTCGAGCAAGTCAGGACGCAACTGCTTTGTGCGCAGATAGCTTTGCTCTATCTCCCAATCTTTTATCTTCGCCTCGTTTCCGCTCAGCAGGATATCGGGCACCTTCCATCCCTTGTAGTCGGCAGGACGGGTGTATATCGGAGCCGAGAGCATATCATCCTGAAAGCAGTCGGAAAGAGCCGACTGCTCGTCGCCCACCACGCCGGGAACGATTCTCACGATGGCATCCGCCATTACTGCAGCCGCCAGCTCGCCCCCGGTAAGAACATAGTCGCCTATGCTTATCTCGCGGGTAATCAGGTGCTCGCGTATGCGATGGTCAATGCCCTTGTAGTGTCCGCACAGGATAATTAGGTTTTCCTTCATCGAGAGGTCGTTGGCCACGTGCTGGTTGAACTGCTCGCCGTCGGGCGAAGTGAAAATCACCTCGTCGTAATGGCGTTCAGCCTTCAGCGCAGAGATACACCGGTCTATCGGCTCACACTGCATCACCATTCCGGCAAAACCGCCATAAGGATAGTCGTCCACGCGTTTCCACTTGTCGGTGGAATAGTCGCGCAGATTGTGAAGATGAATCTCGGCAAGTCCTTTTTTCTGTGCCCTCGCCAAAATGGACTCATTGCAGAAGCCCTCTATCATGGTGGGGAGCACGGTTATGATGTCTATTCTCATTCTATATCTTTACAGTTCTTTTTTCAGAGCCTCGGCCATCTCTGCATATTCAGCGTCAGAGAGGTAAACCTTCTTCGGGTTCATCTGGAACACTCCGCCGAAGTCTGGTCCGCCCTTGTATTTCGGGATAAGGTGGAAGTGCAGGTGCGAAAGAGTGTCGGAATATGCGCCATAGTTGATTTTGTCAGGATTGAACACTTTCTGCATGGCACGTGTCACCTTTGCCACATCTGCCATAAAAGCGTTTCTGTCTTCATCGCTCAGAAGATTCAAATCGTCAACATGGTCCTTGTATGCCACGAGGCAACGGCCATGGTATGTTTGCTCCTTAAAGATAAACACGCGCGAAACGCTGAGTTTAGCCACTTCAATCATCAAGTCATGCAATGTCTCATTGTTCTGACAATAGAGACAATCCTTTGGGTCACTATTCATAATAGGTATGTTTTAATATTAGTTTTATGAAATACAAAGGTAGGAAAAATCCTTATAAAAAAAGGCAGCCCGAATGTTTTTTTTATGAAATAAACCATTTTTTAGTTTTTTCCGTAGTTACACGACGCAGTACCAAGCGAAACATTTTTTTGCACATGAATGTTAAATTGCAGCGAAAACAAAGTTCTAAAAACAGCCCCGACGAAAAGTAGCAACTCTTTTGACGAAAACAGCACATTCTCGACATTTTTCAATAAACCGCTACTTATCAACGGTTTAGCCAAGCTACAGAACTAAAAAGGTTGGTTTTTCGCGAGAGAAGCAATGCTTTGCGAAGAGAGAAGCATTGCTTTGCTCCGACGAAAGACCATTTCCGACTGGTGATTTTTTCAATAAAAATGAACTCTCATGGCGCAAAACGCCTAAAATTGTAAACGAAATCGCATCAACAGACTGCACAAAGCCACAATCTATCGGTAATTTCCCTACTGTTTCATACGGTTAGCCTACGGGAACGGAGAAAACCGAATGTTAAAAACACAGAGCATAACAGTTAATATTTCAAAAAGCAGAGCAATAATCCCCACAAGTCATAAAAATTGGTATATTATTTGAATGTACATATTTAACTGAAGTTGATTTAGTTATTCCCCTCCCCCGCCTCCCCTTGGCAGGGGCGGAGCAGTTACTCTTTCTGCCAAAAACAGAGATATTTATTAATAAATTTAGTATTGATACAGATATAGTAATGACAAATATTTAAGGTTATGGCAATTAAAGGTAACTGCTCCGCCCCCGGAGGGGGAGGCGGGGGAGGGGAAGATGTAAATCCGAAACTTTAATATTTAATATGATGCAAATGATTATTGTATGCCTGGTGCTCATCGCAGCATCGGCCTATATCCTATACAGGGCGTGGAAGGCGCTCGGAAGTACCGACACGGGAAATCCTAACTGTGCCGGCTGCACGGGTTGCCAACTGTCGCAGCTTAAAAGCAACATGACAGATGCCAACGAAAACGGCAGTTGCAAGGGCAGAAAAACAAAGGAAAAACAACGGGACAATAAAAATAACAGCACAGAGAAAGAAAAAACACAGGAAAAATTTGGCAGATAGAAATAAAATCACTACCTTTGCACTCGCAATTAAGAAATGGTACCTTGGCCGATCGGTTAGGTAACGGTCTGCAAAACCGTGTAGAGCAGTTCG
>CAKQDG010000116.1 GCA_934219025.1 uncultured Prevotella sp.
AAGCTCGGCAATCTTTATCCTCTGGCTTTAATATGATGGGATGAAAAAATCCTTCACCGTAAATGCTTTATACTCAGCGGGGTACGCGTGCGGTGAAGGGTTTTTGATTTTTCCTATATAAAAAGTTGTTATATGCCTATGCGGCGGTAAATCCTGGTATAGCCCACTTTCTCGCTTTTCATCTTGGGAAATTCCCCCGAACACCAGTCTTTGAGCTGCTTGCGCGCCACATAGGCTGAAAAGTTGAAGCGGCGGCGCAGGTCGTTTACCGTTACGAAGCCTTTCTCGCGGCACATCTCCGTAACAATGGCAAGTTCGCGGGCGTTGTCTTCTGATTTGTCGTTGCTGCCTGTTTCCATGCGGCTGCAGCCCAGGTAGTAGGCATTGGCAAATTTTGAGGCGAATGCCTTTGTAGGGCGTACCTCTATTCCGCAGAGACTTACTTCGCTTGCCGGTATGCGCTCGCCCTCATGGAAGGTCTTGCGCCACTCCTTGCCGTCGTCGCCTTTGTGGCGGCGTATTTCAAGCTTGGGCTTGATGATGAACATGTCGCCGATGCATACCTCTTGTCCCATGGCAAGTGCCATCAGGGCGTCTTCTTCCAGGGCGGTGATTGCCGAGGTAAAGAGTGGGGCGCCAATCTGGCGATGCTCGGCGATGCTGCGCTTCATATCTGCGAAGGTGTATTTCCCGTTGCTCACGAATTTTGGGTGCATGATATATTTCCCGGTCTCGTCGGTTTGTGGCGTCTGATGTTCCACATATTTTATTGGTCCTGTTGCTTTTGGCATATCTCTTAGATGTTAAAGGTATAGTTTATTTTTTCAGTCTCGTGCAAAGTCTCAGCTATAAATCTTTATATTCAGGCAAGTCTTTGAGAAAGGAATATGACTTTTTCTCGTAGTCAATCTTGCAGCAATAATGGTTCATGCCGTTGCTCACCACGAGGTAGTCGGCATGGAGTAGGGTGTTGTAGGCAAAAATCTGGTTGAATGTCTTTTGCGTAATCTGTATCGTCGGCGCCTTGTATTCTATTATCATCCGCGGTTGGAGCTGTCGGGTGTAGAGCACACTGTCGCAACGCAGCTTTTTCTGTCCTACGGTCAGTTCTATCTCGTTGGCGAGTAGGGCAGAGGGGTAGCCCTTATGCTCTATAAGATAGTGGATGAAATGCTGGCGCACCCATTCCTCGGGAGTCAAGGCTATGAATTTGCGGCGAAGAATATCAAGAATGTATGCCTTCCCGTTTGTTTGCTTGATTTTTATTTCGTATGGAGGTAGGTTTAATCGGTTCATTTTATTACTTTTGCATTCTGAATACGGTTTCGCCTTATGGCGGAATTGTGGCTCAGATTTTGTCTTGATGCAAAAATAATGATATTTTGGCTAAATTTCATAATCTTGGATGAAAATATAATTCGGATTTTTATTGATGACGGTATTGTGATTTTTGTATGGCGATTTCTTGAGAGGTTCATTTAAAAGGTGTGTTGTTTGTTTATTCTCTTTGAATTAACAAAAATATACAAATAGGAGAGTAGTGAGTAGAGTTATTGGTGTGTATAAAATAGTTAAATTATAGATATGGCTGAAACAACAAAAACTGTAACATATGATTCGGTAATGTCGGGACTGAAAGCTGGGCAATATGCTCCGGCATATTTGCTGATGGGGGAGGAGGCATATTATATAGACAAGATTTCTGACTATATTGCCGAGCATGTCTTGAAGCCCGAAGAGAGGGATTTTAATCAGCATATTGTTTTTGGGGCAGATGTTACCGCGGCTCAGATTGCCGACATGGCGCGAAGTTATCCGGTTATGGCTGAAAGGCAAGTGGTGATCGTGAAAGAGGCGCAGAATATCAGGAAGTGGGACCAACTGGAGAAATATCTGGAAAAACCTGCAAAAACCACAGTTCTGGTAATTTGTCACAAAAATGGCAATATTGACGGAAGAAAAAGGACTTTGCTGACGAGATTCCGGGCTGCGGGAGTGGTATTTGAGAGCAAAAAGAAACGGGAGTCTGAATTGCCGTTGTTTATCGAGAGTTATCTGCGGCAGCGCACCAAGGTTACAATCGAAACAAAGGCGGCACAGATGATGGCCGACTATATCGGGGCTGATCTGAACCGGCTCGCGGGGGAAATAGACAAATTGATTCTTTCGCTGAAGCCTGAAGAAACAAGGATAACTCCGCTTATCGTTGAACAGCGGATTGGTATAAGTAAGGATTTTAACCCTTTTGAGCTGAGAAACGCCATTGCGCAGAAGAATGTGGTGAAGGCAAACAGAATTGTGCAGTATTTTGACAGCAACCCCAAAACTGGTGGCGCTTTTGTTCTCATCCCCATTATTTTCGGATATTTCCAGAATCTGATGATTGCATATTATGCTCCAAACAGAAATAGTGATGCTGATGTGGCAAAATGGCTTGACTTGCGCGGACCGTGGTTTGCCAAGGAATACATGCTCGGTATGAGAAACTATTCGGCGATGAAGGTGATGAGGATTATTGACAAGGTGAGGGAGGTTGATGCAAAATGCAAGGGACTTGACAATCCTAACACTCCTGCCGGGGAGTTGTTGAAGGAACTCATTTTCTTTATTATGCATTGATTGGGTGTCGATTTCCGCTGTTGCGGAAATCGACTTTTTTATTTAGATTTTCCCCGTTGAATTTTATTTTACATTCGCCTTTTCTCTTTAATCTTTGTTTTGCGTGGTTTTTATCCCCTCTGCTACCTTATTATATATATAAGTGTTGGGCTTGGAGCTGGGAGTTGTCGGTCTTTAGTCTTGTTTTGTATCTGTTTTTTGTCATTTTTAAGCTGTTTTTAGTGCCTTTTTTGTAAAAAGATTTCATATTCCTGTACATAAATATTATACTTGTTCTTCCACGAAATCAGTGCTTTATGCTGTTTTACCCTTGCTGAGAATTAGCTCTTTTTCATCTTTTCGGAGGCTTGTTTTGTTTAATGGTTTTTCTTGAAAAACGGTTCTCTTTGCAGGCTTGAAATTTATCATTAACTTTTGTTTTGTTTTATGTATGTAGAATTTAATAATGTAAATAGTAAAGTATGTAAATTCAGATATACAAATTCGTATTAAAGTAAAGAGTGTTTTCTTGTCGATTTGTGATTTTAAAATATGAATATGTAAATGTGAAAATTTAAATCATAAAAGGTGAATGTATGTTTATACGTATGGTTTTAATTGCTATAAAGTACTAAAAATCAGATATATCTATATAAAAACATTAGTCTATGTGTCTGTTTTATCGTCAATCTTGTTGTATAATCAATAATATTGGTGGTTTCCCCTTGTATTTGCTTGAAATAACTATATATAACCCAGTTATTTAATGCTTTAGGCAAAAGTAAATAATGTATATCGTTTTGATGTTGTGAATATGATTTTGTAAATGTGAATATGGTCTTGAGTAGAAATCGATTTTAAAATTTATGAATTAAAATATGTAAATGTAATATTTAAATATTGAAATTTATTTTTATAAAGTTGTATACATGAAAAAAAAGATTTACCTTTGTAAAATCAACAAAATAATCACCTATTAGATAAAATTTGATACAGAAATGGATATGAAAGATAGAATCATACAGCTGATGGAGACCAAAAATATGACCCAGCAGGCGTTTGCAACTTTTACTGGTTTGTCTTCGGCGACAGTGTGTGGAATCCTTAAAGAGAGGACGAAACCTACACTTGCTACTGTTGAGGCTATTAATAATGCCTTCCCTAATATTAATTTGGACTGGCTGATGTTTGGAAAAGGGGCAATGTTTTTAGAGGATAATGCGGAGGATAGTAACTCCTCTACCCCACAGGGTGAAAGCGCAGGTAGTGAGCCGGTACTTGATTTTGGGGGCGATAATGTTCAGCCGGATCTTTTTTCGGGAGGCGTGCAGCACGGTAATAGGGCTACAGCTGGGCAGGTGTCGCAGCGTGGAAACATAAACGTTGTTTATAATAAAGAGGCAGCATCGCGCAAAATCACGGAAATACGGGTTTTTTACGACGATCAGACATGGGAGTGTTTCGTTCCTAAAGGAAAATAGCCTTATATTGGTTGAATTGGGTGAGATATTGCCTTTAAAAGGCTTTGTTTACCTATATTTTCCCTAATTTTGCAAGAAATTTTTAATAGACAGATGAAAAAATACGTTTTAGACCTTGTAGTTTCTTCTGTAGATCATATAAATGAAAAATATGTTCTACTGAAACTTACACATTCGGAGGTTCTGCCGAAGATGCTGCCGGGGCAGTTTGTAGAGATTAGAGTTGATGGTTCGCCGAAAACCTTTCTTAGACGCCCGATTTCTATTAACTTCGTTGATTATCAGGCAAATGAGTTGCGGTTGCTTATAGCTGCAGTTGGTGATGGTACGCGGACTTTGGCTGGTCTCAAGGCTGGTGATAAGCTTAACTGTGTGTTGCCGCTGGGAAATTCGTTTACTCTGCCTGAAAACAAGTCGGCTAAAGTGCTGCTTGTTGGTGGCGGAGTCGGTGTGGCTCCATTATTGTATTTTGGTAAGGTGCTGAATGATAATGGAATAAGTCCTGTCTTCTTGCTCGGGGCTCGTTCTGCAAAGGATTTGCTCTTGCTTGATGAATTTCGCAAGTATGGCGAGGTGTGCGTAACGACAGAAGACGGCTCTGTCGGAGAAAAAGGGTTTGTTACTAATCATTCTGTGCTTCAGAGGGTTAAGTTTGATCAAATTTCTGTTTGTGGCCCTAAGCCAATGATGCAGGCTGTGGCGCGATTTGCTCATTCTGAGGATGTTTTCTGCGAAGTCTCGCTTGAAAATAAGATGGCTTGTGGCGTAGGTGCTTGTCTCTGTTGTGTTGAGGGAACAAAAAAAGGCAATTTGTGTGTGTGCAAGGATGGACCGGTGTTTAATATAAATGATTTATCATGGCAGATTTAAGGGTAAATATAGGGGGCTTGGAACTTAAGAACCCCGTGATGACAGCTTCCGGAACTTTTGGATATGGACTGGAATATGCTGATTTTGTGGAACTTAGTGAGATTGGAGGTATTATTGTTAAGGGTACTACTCTTAAACCTCGACAAGGTAATGATTATCCGCGTATGGCAGAGACGGCATCAGGTATGCTTAACTGTGTAGGGCTCCAAAACAAGGGCGTGGATTATTTCTGCGAACATATTTATCCGGAGATTAAGGATATTAACACTAATATGATTGTTAATGTAAGTGGCTCTTCGCCAGAAGATTACGCAGAATGTGCCGCCAAAATTGATGCTCTTGATAATATTCCGGCTATAGAACTGAACATATCATGTCCAAACGTTAAGGATGGCGGAATGGCATTTGGCGTAACATGTGCCGGGGCTGCAAGTGTTGTTAAGGCTGTGCGACAGCGTTATCATAAAACGCTGATAGTCAAGCTCTCCCCTAACGTTACGGATATTACGGAGATTGCCAAGTCTGTTGAGGCTGAAGGTGCCGATAGCGTTTCGCTTATCAATACCCTCATGGGGATGGCTATTGATATTGAGAAAAGAAAACCGATGTTGAGTATCAATACTGGTGGACTCAGCGGTCCAGCTGTCAAGCCTGTTGCAGTGCGTATGGTATGGCAAGTGGCAAAAGCCGTTAATATTCCGGTTGTCGGACTTGGCGGTATTTGTAATGCTCATGATGCCATTGAATTTATGCTTGCCGGTGCAACGGCTATTGAAATTGGAACTGCAAACTTCCTTGATCCTCAGGTTACGGTCAAGGTGAAAAATGGCATTAACGAGTGGCTTGATGCTCATGGATGCAAGTCGGTTTCCGAAATTATTGGTGCGTTGAATGATTAATTGGTTTAACGCTTAGAAACATTAGAGTTAAGATTTGTAAATATATAAAGTGTTTATAAATCTTAACTATAGTGAATAAGAATAAATAAAATTTATACTTACATACGTTCTCATTTCTTTTATTTTTACTTTATGGATATTATTATTTTACAAATTGCTGTCTTCTAAATTTTTCAAAAAACTTTTGCCCGTAAAATTTGGTCGTTTTTAATAAATGTTGTAACTTTGCAGCCGCAAAAAGGGGTTCCGTAGCTCAGTTGGATTAGAGCAACGCCCTTCTAA
>CAKQDG010000117.1 GCA_934219025.1 uncultured Prevotella sp.
CAGTCTGCTGTTTGCGGATACCGATGCCAAGATGGTGAACCTCAAGGCGAACCGGTTCGTTGTCTACGGCGATGAGTGGACAAACCTCGAGCATGTGGCTCTGCATGATAGCCGACTTGTCACCATCGAAGTTTAGGGTATAGTCTTCAAGGAATGAGCAGCCTGTAGGCAGTCCCTGTGTCATATACCACAGAGTGCGGTAGAGTGCAGCCGACTTCCAGTCGCCTTCAGCTCCGAAACCATATCCTTCAGCCATCAGGCGCTGAGATGCGAGACCTGGAATCTGGTCGAAACCGACGAAGCCTTCTGTATCTGGGTCGTCCCAAGATCCGAGGTCGTCGAAGTTAGTCGTGAATCCTTTGGCACCTTTGGCCTTTAAAATTGCACGGATAGCAAGTTCTGCACGTGCTGCGTTCCATATCTTCTTCTTTCCGATCTCCTCTCCAGCTTCACAAGGAACAATCTTGTAAAGCTTGTGGTATTCCTCAACAAGAGCATCCACGTCGGCCTGTTTAACCTGTTTCCAGTATTCCATCAGTTCGGAAACGCAACAATAGTCTACATGATAACCCAATACTTGCTCTGCGCTCACTTTGTCGCCATCGGTAACGGCAACATTGTTCATCTGGTCGCCAAAGCGGATGATGAGCATGTCTCTTGCGTCAGCAACGGCAGCAGCCACACGAGCCCATACTGCAATATGCTCCTGAGTCTTCTTGTCCTTCCAGTATCCAACAACCACTTTGCGTGGCTTTCTCAGACGAGAGCAGATATGTCCGAACTCGCGGTCGCCATGAGCACTTTGGTTAAGGTTCATGAAGTCCATGTCCATAGTGTCCCATGGAATCTCCTGGTTATATTGAGTGTGCAAGTGGAGCAGAGGCTTATGGAGCATCTGCAGACCGTGTATCCACATCTTTGCCGGAGAGAATGTGTGCATCCATGTTATGACACCAACACATTTCTCTTCGTTGTTTGCTGCCATCATGATTGCAGCTACCTCCTTGTCGGAGTTTGCTGTACCTTTATATACCACCTTTATAGGAATGATACCCGACTTGTTCAGTCCGTCCACCATCTCCTGTGAGTGTCCGTCAACTATCTTAACTGTTTCGCCTCCGTAAAGAAGCTGTGCTCCGGTGATCCACCAAAGTTCAAGATTTTCAAATGCTTTTATCATAGTTTTTGAATTTGTTTGTTGTTATAAGTTAGTTTAAATACTTCGTCTTTAGTTTATGCCTTATTCCCATTAGCTTTATGCCTTATTTGGAAAAAGAAAAAACGGTATTATTTCTTTTTCTGCCCGTAATAAGCATTAGGCCCATGCTTACGGCTGAAATGCTTTTCCACGAGTAGCGGGTTCATTGTGGTTTGCGGATTAACGCAGAACGACACGAAAGCCATCTTTGCCACTTGCTCCATTACCACAGCATTGTAAACCGCCTGGTCTGGATCTTTGCCCCAGGAGAACGGACCGTGGTTCTTGACTAGAACGCCGGGCGTGTGTACGTAGTTTATGTTTTTGAAACGATTAACGATAACCACTCCCGTTTCCTTTTCATACTCCGCCATCTGGTCGGCAGTCATATCTTCCGTGCAAGGGATGCAGTCGTGGAAATAGTCGGCATGAGTTGTTCCGATGTTCGGGATATCCTTGCCGGCCTGTGCCCATGCCGTGGCATAGGTAGAGTGAGTATGCACGATACCTCCGATTTCCGGAAATGCACGATACAGAACAAGGTGGGTTGGAGTGTCTGACGAAGGGTTCAGGTCTCCTTCTACGACCTTTCCTGTATTAACGTCTACCACCACCATGTCTGAAGCCTTCATCACATCGTAAGACACGCCGGAAGGTTTTATAACCATGAGATTTTTTTCGCGGTCAATCCCCGAAACGTTTCCCCATGTAAATATAACCAAGTTGTGCTTCACCAAATCAAGGTTAGCACGAAACACTTTTTCTTTCAGTTCCTCTAACATAATACTAATCTTTTATACTTATAGTTTGAAACACGGGTCGTCGTTGTATGCAGCTTTGTTGAAGCAGTAGAGAGCGGCTCCGCGCTTAGATGTAATCTTGTCAATCTTGTCTGTTTTCTCGATAAAGTCGATAGTCTTTATCTTTTTGCGGAAATTTCTTTTGTCAATCTCCTCGCCGAGGATAGCCTCGTAAACATGCTGGAGTTGAGTGAGGGTGAATAATTCCGGCAGCAGGTTAAAGCTTAGCGGTTCTGTAGAAATCCTACGTCGCAGAAGCATTATGGCCTTCTTCACCATATCATTATGGTCAGAATAAAGTCTTGGAAGTTTTTCCACGTCAATCCATTCCAGTTCGTGTTGCTCCTGAAGAGACTTATCGTAGTCTTTCACGTTTATCAAGGCGCAATAGGCTATAGAAACGACACGCTCTCCCGGGTCGCGGTTTACGGCTCCGAAAGCCCCAACCTGTTTCATATACAGATTGTCGAGACCGGTGAGCTGCCTTAACGTGCGGTCTGCCGCTTCGTCGATGCTCTCGTCTTCTTCAACGAATCCTCCATAGAGAGATAGTTCCCCCCGTCCCGGATCCATTTTTCTTTTGCCTACAAGCAGTTTCAGCTTGTTAGCTTCAAAACCGAAGATAATGCAGTCTACCGACACATATACCTTGGAATGTTCTTTGTAAAATTCTGTCATTACAAATTATTTTATTTCCGTCCGCCCAATCTTAAAGGGCGAACGGATATGCGTGTTATTTTATTAGCATTACCAGAAATAAATGTAGAATGCAACGGTAATACCGAGGATGATAATACTGTTTATCACATCCCACTTGTTCCAGCTTGCTCTTGTAGCGGCTTTCTGTTCTGGTGTTGAAGTGCCGAATACCAAACCCTGTATTTTTTCCTCAGACGGAGCCTCAGTTGCAAGACTCACGATGATTACAACAAGGCAGCATACGATGAGCATCACACCACAGAAGTACAGCCAGTTGAAGTCGAAGAAAATTGCCTTAAACCAGTTGTCTGCTGCATCCGTAACATTGCTGTAGTACACCTTTGCACCGAGTCGTGTCAAACCGATAATGATTCCGGCGAGCAGTCCCCACATTCCGCCCTTGGCAGATGTACGCTTCCAGCAGATGCCAAGAAGGAAAGCTGCCGCGATACCCGGAGCCAGCACGCTCTGCACATCCTGCAGATAGTTGTAGAGCACATTGCCCACGCTTCTCATGATAGGTATCCACAGTATACCGAGGATAACGATAACCACAGTTGCCACCTGACCGATGCGTACAAGAGACTTCTCGGATGTCTGCGGGCGCAGACGCTTGTAGAAGTCGATAGTGAACAACATGGCAGACGAATTGAACAGAGAAGCCAGAGAACTCATCAGTGCTGCGAGAATACCGCAAACCACAAGTCCTTTGAAGCCTGCCGGCAAGAGTTTTGCCACGAGTGTTGGGAAGGCAGCATCGCTGATAACCTTTCCTGCTGCATCAACAGGCAGGAAGCCGCCGCCCGACTTAACGTTAAGGGCATAGGCAATCATTCCCGGTATAAGGAAGATAAACACTGGGAGCAGTTTCAAGTAAGCTCCGAAAATAGTACCGCGACGTGCTTCTTTTTCATTCTTGCCCGAGAGGACGCGCTGGACGATAAACTGGTCGGTACACCAATACCAGAAACCGATTACGGCTGATCCAACGAGAGCTCCGAGCCACGGATACTGAGGGTCGCGCAGGTCGCGCATCAAGTCTGTCATGTGGTCGCCATACTGATTCACAGGTTCGGCGGAGCAAATTGCCATAACCTGGTCCCAGCCGCCTACGGCTCTAAGTCCCAATACGAGAATGATAATCGAACCGAGCAGAAGGATAGGAGTTTGCAGAACCGAAGTGTAGAGCACACTCTTCATACCTCCGAAAATTGTGTATAGTGCTGTGATGACAACCAGTCCGATGGCTGCGATCCAGAAGAAGTCAATGCCCCAAAGTTCTTTGATTCCAAAAACCTGCTGGAACACAAGTCCTCCGGCATAGACTGTTACTGCCACCTTTGTCAATACATAGCTGATGAGCGAAATGACAGACAGAATAGTGCGGCTCTCTTTGTTGTATCTTCTTTCGAGAAATTCCGGCATGGTGTAGACCATCGAGCGCGAATAGAACGGCACGAACACCCATCCGAGAATAAGAATCATCCATCCCTGAATCTCCCAATGTGCCATTGCCATACCAGATGAGGCACCTGCTCCGGCAAGTCCGATAAGGTGTTCCGAACCGATGTTTGATGCAAAGATAGACGCACCTATTGCAATCCATGTTGCGTCGCGTCCGCCGAGAAAATAATCAGCAGAGTTGTTGTTCTTTTGGGTTACTACCCATACTACAATTCCAATCAGGGCGAGGCAGAAAACGCCAATCACCAGCCAATCGTATAATTCCATATTCTTTTTTTGTTAGGTTAGTTGAATATTCGGAGCTTTTTATCGCCCCAGTCAGTTAATTATTTGATACTAAATTTATATGCCACGTGGCTGTGGTATTTTTCTCCCGGTTTCAGATAAGGCGAAGGCCAGTTTTTCTTGTTGGGAGAATCCGGATATTTCTGGCTTTCCAGACACACCGAAACATGCTTCGGGTATTTAATTCCGTGTTTGCATGCAATGCCTGTGCCTTGGAAATTGCCGGTATATACCTGCACGCCCGGTTCGTTGGTAAACATTTCAAGCAGTATTCCGCTTTTGGGTGAATATAGCGAAGCACATACTTTTGTGTCATCCCCCTTGCCGTTCTTATATGTGTTCAGACACCAGTTGTGGTCGTAGCCCGATGCATTTTTAATTTGGTCGAAAGTTGTGTCGTTTATAGTTTCGCTTATGGCGTGAGCCTTGCGGAAGTCCATCGGTGTTCCGTCTACAGGCTTAATCTCCCCGGTAGTCATGTAAGTATCGTCAGCCGGAGTATAGTTGTCGGCATTAATATACAATACCATGTCCATGCCTTCTTTCGACGGGTCGCCATTAAGGTTGAAGTAGCTGTGGTTAGTCATGTTGATAACAGTTTCCTTGTCTGTCGTGGCGTCAAAGGTTATGTCGAGGGTATTGTTGCTGAGCAGCTTGTATGTTGTAGTAGCCTTCACCGTGCCCGGGAAGTTGTTGTCGCCGTCGGGCGAGATGATTGAGAGTACGAGAGTAGTGTCGTTAGGTTGCTTGGCGTCATACACTTGATACATCCATCCCGACGGACCTCCGTGTAGACAATGTCCGAAGTTGTTTTGCGGCAGTTGGTATTCCTTTCCTTCAACGGTAAGGTGTCCCTTGTTTATTCTGTTTGCGTATCTGCCCACGGATGATCCGTAGTCGCTCGGACTGTTCACCGTGTCGGCATATTGCTTGATGTTGTCATAGCCAAGCACCACGTCGGTTGGCTTTCCGTTTTTGTCCGGCACGCAGAGCGATACCACTCGTCCGCCGAAGTTTGTGATACACGCCTCCATGCCGTTTGCATTTTTCAGCGTGTAGAGTTTCACGGGTTTTTCGTTTATTGTTGTGTCAAAGGCAGTAGGGTTAAGTCCAGACTCCGTAAGAGCTGTCTTGTTTCCCGTGGAGCAGGATGTAAAAGCCGCAATGCCCACACATGCTCCCAATAGAATGTTTTTATAGTTCTTCATATTATTTTTTTTAGATTTCTTTTAATCGTTGTAAAAGTACGATTTATTTTCTAAATAACACTCATTGATTTGAATGTTTTTGTATTGTAGGTGTTACTTTGACACTTTTTGCATGTTTTTTGCAAACTCGATATTGCAGTTTCTTTGCTTTTCGTTTTTGCTTTTCTTTTATTCAATATCCGATGTAAGTATTTTCTTTAAGACAACAAAAAGGTGAATTTTGTTTTTGCTTGTGTTTAAAAAGACATAGTGGAGAACAAAAAGAAACATTCCGTTTTCCTTTTGCCCTCCACTTTATGTTAGCTCTTAGCAAACTTTGTGGGAACCCTCGCTGATTACCACATTGTAAATCTTAGGTTCCTTACCGTATTTTGCCTTATACTTTTCCTTTACGTCAGCGATAAACTTGTCGTAGAGTTCA
>CAKQDG010000118.1 GCA_934219025.1 uncultured Prevotella sp.
CGTATGCAATAAACTGTTCATAATACATCGAAGTCTGGTTGTACACATCCAGTTCGTCGAGTCTCACGGCGATGGCGGCATCAATCTCTCCGCGGTTCAGAGCCTTTTTAATGTCGGCCGTCTTCATCTCTATGATATGAAAATCTATATCAGGGTTCTTTTTCTCCAACTTAGTGAAAAAGCGCGGCAATAGATAAGGAGCGATGGTGGGCAAAATACCGATTTTAAATGTGCCCGAAAGCGAGTGCTCCTCTTCGGCGATTATGTCTTTAATTTTGTTGGCTCTTGATATAACCTTCCACGCCTGTTCTACAACGAGCTTCCCTATAGCCGTTGGTGTGACCTGTTGTGAAGAGCGCTCAAAGATTTTTACCCCCAGTTCTTTCTCCAATTTCTGGATCATGGCGCTCAGTGTAGGTTGGGTAACGCCGCACATTTCTGCTGCCTTGGCAAAATGCCTCACTCGGTAAACTGCCACGATATATTCCATCTGTTGTAGTGTCATAATATATTTTCCTCCTATTTGGGTTGTATGTTTCGCTTTGCAAATTTACAAAAAAATCTATATCTGCGGCATTAAAATAGAAATAATCTATGTGATGATAGTTTTATTGATTTTTAGATACATCTTGTTCTTTATATTTTTGCAATAGAATTGGAAAAAATCCTATATACAAACTAAAGCTTATAATCAGGCATCGGCTTTTGGAAAAAGAGCCTCTGCATAGAAATCCTCTTGTTTCGGGACATGTATCCTGCTGCAAGGGGAATTTTTGTTTGGCAGTTTATCTGTATGTTGATTTTTTTATATACTTTTGTATGTGCAAACCGATTATCATATACAATCCATATATTATGAAAGCAAGGCAACTGTTATATTTCTTCATTTCAATAATACTTCTCCTTCCGGTGGCATCCTGTTCGCCAGAGAGTGATGACGAAAAGACAACCGGACAGACCGTGGTGATGTTTTTTCCGTGGAGCACAAACCTGCAGTCGGATTTCAAGCGCAACATCAGAGAATTTTCGTCGGTAATAGCGCGTCGCGGACTAAACGGGGAGAGGGTAGTGGTGTGTTTTGCCACATCGCACAATACGGCAGTTGTCTATGAGCTGAAACCATCCCACGGCAGATGCCTTGCCGACACTTTGCGGCGTTACTACAACCGCACATTCACTACACGCAGTTCGTTGGCATCGCTGTTTTCGGATATCAAGTCGCTTGCTCCTGCCGATAGATACGGCATGGTGCTTGGCAGTCATGGCATGGCGTGGCTGCCGGTAGACGATAGTAGCAGGATGCGCCGGATAGCACGGCATTATGATAAAGGCGGACTCTTGAAAACGCGGTATATGGGCGGACTCACGTCCGACTGCCAGATTGAGACTTCAAACTTTGCCGGTGCTTTACAAGATGCCGGCTTGACGCTGGAATATCTGCTGTTTGACAATTGCTATATGTCGTCGGTGGAAGTGGCGTATGAACTGAAAGATGTGGTGCAGTATATGATAGCCAGTCCCACGGAAATAATGTCGGAGGGCTTCCCCTACAGCGAATGTGGGGAGTTTCTGCTCGGAAATTTCGACTGCACGAAGGTGGCAGAAAAGTTTGTGGATTATTATTCTCGCTCCGATCAGCCTTATGCCACGGTGGCTGTGATAGACCTCAGTCAGATGGATGCCCTTGCACAGATTGTGAAAAAGATAAATGAGCAGTGTGGCGAGAATATTGTTGCGCAGAACGACATCCAGACTATGGATGGCTACACCCCTCCTTTATTCCTGGATTTCGGCCATTATATTACTTTGAAGTGCACATCCTCGGAACTTATCGATTCTTTTGAGCAGCAGCTCGACAAAACGGTGATATACAAAGCACACACCGAAAAATATTTCTCCGCCATGTGCGGTTCCGTTCCCATTGCTCACTATTCGGGGCTTAACACTTCGGAGCCAAGTCGCAATCCGCTTTCTTCAGCCTACAGCCATACTGCATGGTATGCTGCCACTCATCAGAAATAAGAAAAATAGAACACTTTTTCAAAGACTCTTAAAGCCACGACATGCCCTTTTCCTGGAGCAAAGCATTGCTTCTTCTTGAGCAAAGCATTGCTTCTCTGGCAGAAAAGCACCGTTTCTTTAATGCCGGATGTCGTGTTTAAAATAAAAATATTGAGTATATGGTTTAAAATCAGAGAGTTAGGCTATACGAATGCCTTTTGCTAAGAAAAATACATGTTGAAGATAATCCTTTAGCTTGTGAAAAGCGAAAAATAGAACACTTTTATACAGGGTTTTATGATTGAGACTCACTCATGCTTGGCAATAAAATTAAAAAAAAATCTCGCTTGAATGAAATAAAATGTTCATATTGCCGTTTATTAGTTGAAAGGAAAATAAATGTAATACAATGCCTATGAAACATTTTACTTCAGAAGAGGCGCAACCGTCAAAGCATACGCTTGACCTGATACGCGCCATTGCATATACATATAGAGTGATGCACATAAATGGCAGAAGGGTGGCATATTGCTTGAATTAAATATTCGGTCATAAAATTTAATATTGATTTTCAAGAATGGCAACAATGGTTTCTCCATCCTTGTTGGCGGCAGACTTTACGAATCTGCATGGCGAGGTGGAAATGATAAACAAGAGTGATGCCGACTGGCTTCATATGGATGTAATGGACGGTACTTTCGTTCCAAATATTTCGTTCGGATTCCCCGTGATAGATGCAGTGGCTAAGATATGCAAAAAACCGCTCGACGTGCATTTTATGATAGAACGCCCCGAGAGATATATAGAGCGTACGGCCAAGAGTGGGGCAATGATGATGAATGTGCACTATGAGGCGTGTTTGCATCTTCACCGCGCCGTACAGGAAATTCATGCCGCAGGAATGAAGGCCGGAGTAACGCTAAATCCCTCAACACCCGTCTGTGTGCTCGAGGATATCCTTGCCGACGTGGATATGGTTTTGCTGATGAGTGTAAACCCTGGGTTCGGCGGACAGAAGTTTATCGATGGTACTATAGCTAAGGTGGAGCGCCTGAGAAACATGATAGAACGCACAAACTCCAAGGCTCTGATAGAAGTTGATGGCGGAGTGCAGGCTGAAACAGCCCCGCGCCTTGTCAGGGCTGGCGTGGATGTATTGGTAAGCGGCAGCTATGTGTTCAAGGCTTCCGATCCTATTGCTACAATAAGGGAGCTAAAGAATCTTTAGCTCCCTTATTGAAAGATTGAAAAATTGAAAGATTGAAAAATTAGGAAATGGAATAAAGAATGTGAAGTCTGTCTTTTCTTTTTTCCATTTTTCCCATTTTTCCATTTTTTCTAATACTGTACTTCGAGCGACAGCTTGTTCTTTTTTGCCATGCGCCTTAGGTTGAGAATTGCGTATCGCATGCGTCCAAGTGCAGTGTTGATGCTTATGCCTATGGTTTCGGCAATTTCCTTGAACGACATTTCCTGGTAGAAGCGCATGAACACAATCTCCCGCTGTGTTGGTGGCAGAAGGTTCATCATCTTTTTCACGTCGCGCAACACCTGGTCGTTCACATATCTGTCTTCGATGTTGTGGTCAAAGGTATTGGCGCTGTTGATGTTCGAGAGGTCATTGTCTTCCGTTGCATCCACAATGTTCTGGGCGCGGTTGTCGCGATACCAGTCCATAATCACGTTGTGGGCTATTCTCATAATCCATGCTGTGAATTTGCCAGTCGTAACATATTTGCCCTCTTGAAGTTTTGTGATAACCTTTACGAAGGTTTCCTGAAATATGTCGTTTGCCAAATCCTGTTCGTGGACAACGAAAAGTATATATGAAAACAATTTCGACTGATTGCGCAGCAATAACAAATCGAAAGCCTTATTGTTTCCGTTTGCGTATGACAATGCCAACTCCTCATTGGTCATCTCATTTATATCTATCATTTTATTCAATTTTTTAGTGAAGTAAATGATGTTTCAATAGGCTTAAAATTTAAATTTGTTATTACTTTATAGTTTATGATTCGAAGAGTTGAGAAATGGTTTTCCTCTTCTTTCTTTTGCAAAATTATATATATTTGTTCGTTTGAGCAAATTTTTCTTTTTATATTATTAAAAATCTTTGTTGTTTTCAAAAAAATGATATACATTTGCAGTCGAATCAACATTGAATGATTTTGGTGTTGATTGAAAAGTGGAGGTGCGCCTATAACGCGCTGAAAAGGGAATGGAGTGTAAGTCTCCAACTGTCCCGCAGCTGTAAGCTCCATTATTTCTTTCCTGGCAAAGAGCCACTGCCCCTTTTTGTAGTTCGGGTGGGAAGGTGTCGGGATAGGGGAGCGAAGTCAGAATACCTGCCTCTGCCGTGAGTAAGCTGAATCTTCTCGATGCAAGGAGCTGATGCGCAATTATGTTGTCTTTCTGCATGTATCCCCTGGGGCAAAGGTTCCCGTATGGGAGTATTGTATGCTTTAGCATAATGTAAGAGCCATTTCGTGTGTCGTTTCGTTCGGCAGCAGGAAACGGTATCATACGTGTATTATTATATAAGTTTAAGAAAAATGGCGTTGCCGTGAGGTAACGCCATTTTGATTCTCTGCCCCCTATGGCAGTAGGCTGTAGCTGTATATGGTTTTCATACCCGGCAGTTTCAGATATTTCTCTTTCACCCCGAAAACCACGACACGCTTCCCGTAGTTATGTGGATTAGAAACAAGGTTCAGCTCTTTTCTTGTTTTCGATCCGCTTTTCAGTTGTATTGCCATAGTGTGTCCATAGTTCGTCTCGTCTGTCTTGTCTGCCAGAAGAATTGCAGTTTCATACGAAAAGGGTGGGGCCAGTTCATACTTGTAGCCATTGCTACTCGTGGCACATCCCACGATATATCCCTTCACCCATACCGCTTTGCCGCTTTCTGCCGAGTAGAAATCGTTCACGCTCATCGTGTCGGTATCCAGCCAGTCTGTACCGCCGGTATTGTTGTTGGGGTCGTTTTCCCAACCGCCGTTGTCGCCTCCCGTATCATTCCCCTTGTCAGAAGAATCTTGTGCCGTTTCTTTTTCCTCTTCATAAACTGGCTTCTCGCAGTTGCAGAATATGTACTGCGAAATGAGTAGCAGAAGGACTGGGATGTATTTCAATATCTTTATTGTAGATGTTTTCATAATATAGGATAATTGTAGGTAATAGAAAATCTATTGCAAATATATAAAAACAAAACTTGCGCTACAAGTTTTTGCAATAAAAAAAAGAGGTTGGCGCAGGATGCTACCAACCTCGAGAGATTTCGTAAACGGCGAAATCATAAATAAGATGCCGCAAATATAGGCCTTACTTTTTAAATATGCAAATAAAAATGAACTTAATTCTGTATTTTAACATTCCATGCATCTGTTTGAGGGTGATTTATTTGTTACATGACAGACAATTTTTGCATATTATCCATCCTGATGATGGATGAATAAAAATAATGAGTAACTTTGCACTCGCATACGAAGAATTTCAGGAAAGTAAAGGAAAATGGGGATTAGTTTAAATAAAGGGAAAAGGGAAATCGACATGCTTCATGGACCCCTGTTGATGAAGATTTTGATTTTTGCCTTGCCACTTGCCGCAAGTAGTTTGATGCAGCAACTGTTCAACTCGGTGGATGTTGCCGTAGTGGGACATTTTGCCAGCAAAGAGGCACTTGCCGCCGTGGGCAGCAATGCTCCGGTGATAAATCTTCTCATCAATCTGTTTATGGGGATATCGATGGGTGCCAACGTTATCATATCCAACCACATAGGGCAAAACGACAGCAAGAGCATAAAGGATGCGATACACACCGTAGCTTTGGTATCTATAGCAAGTGGCATCTTCCTGATGTTGCTCGGCATCCTCGTGGCGCGACCTATACTGGAACTTATCGATACGCCAGACAGCGTGTTGAGTCTTGCCGTGGTCTATCTCAGGATATATTTCTGCGGAATACCGTTTTTCATGGTATTCAACTTTGCTTCGGCTATTCTGCGAAGCA
>CAKQDG010000119.1 GCA_934219025.1 uncultured Prevotella sp.
GCCTGTTCTGACATCAGAAGAATTGTTGAAATTATTCTGAACTCGAGATTCGTCGAAGTTCCACGGACCAAAGGGGAGGAATAATTTTTGAATACGGATTAAACTGATATTTTTTCACACGGATAGACACGGATTTTTGTTTGAACACGAATCTCACGAATATTGGCACATGGATTTTTTAGTCTCCCATAGATTACACGGATGAACACAGATTTTTGGATGCATTTCCCATCTTTTCTTGCTATATTCAGAATAAAAGAGTATTTTTGCATTGGGTAAGTGGATTTTAAAACGCATAAAAGGAGAAGATTATGGAACAGATTTTAGTTACGGTAGATTCTGGACAGCCGTTGCAGAATATTCGTAAGGCAATAAACATGCTGCGAGGGGTCGTTTCAACATCAATCGTCAAGGAGCCTGTATTGACCAAGACACAAAGGCAACAGGCTTATGTTAAGGAAAGTCTGACAAGGGCTTTGCAGGAAGTGAAACTTGCTAAATTGGAAGGAAGGAAACTGCAAAGTATTGATGATTTCCTGAAAGAGCTTGATGAGGAGGACTGAATATGGAAGTTAATATTACACTTGGTCCAGAATTCAAGAGACAATTCAAGCGCTTGGCAAAGAAATATCATTCATTGAGAAATGATATAGACGAATGGAGAAAGAAAATATATAAGAATCCTTTAGTTGGTGACGACCTTGGCGGCGGCGTGAGGAAAATAAGAATGGCTATTGCTGATAAGGGAAAAGGGAAAAGTGGAGGCGCAAGGATTTTGACGCTTAATGTTCTGGTCAGCGAAGACGGTATGGATGTTACCCTTCTCACGATTTATGATAAGGGGGAAATATCTAATGTGAAGGATGAGTTTATTGAGTTTTTGATTGAAAACTTATAATGTTATTTTCTCCCACAGATTTTTATTCTCCCACAGATTAACACAGATTTTGTTGTGAGTTTCGCTACAACTGTGGAAGAATAATCTGTGTAAATCTGTGTAATCTGTGGGAGAATAAATTATCTGCGGGAGAAAAACACGATATATTATTTAGACTTATTTTATGAAAACAGATAATACCGAGGATGTTTTGCTGGACGTTCTTAGGCAGGAAATCTGTGGCTGTAAAGAACGTGGCGGAAGGTCATTTTCTTTGGCAGAGCTGAAACACGTGATGCGCCTTGCCAAGGAACATACCGTGCAGGGACTGGTGGCAAATGCCGCGGTGGATGGACGGCTGAAGATAGCCGACGATATGTCTGCCGAAAAACAGAAGGCTGTGATGACGCTGATGCAGGTGAACGTGATGCATCAGCGCAGCTATTTCCAGTTTGAAAAAGCCATTGCCGAGTTTGCCGCTCTGATGAAGAAGCATAGTCTGCGGTATGTGGTGTTCAAAGGCGTTGCCGTGGCACGGCACTATCCCGTGCCCTATACCCGGACGATGGGCGATGTGGACTTCTATGTTCCTGCGTCAGATTTCAATAAGGCAGTGGAGGTGATAGAACGGGAGCTGCATGTTGAGATAGAGAAAGAGGACATCGACAAGCATTACAGTTTTGATTATCAAGGCATCCGTTTTGAGATGCACTACCAGATAGAGACGTTTGGCAACGGGAGGCATCAGCGGTATTTCAACCGGATGATTGACGGGAGTATCGCCAGTGGGGCGGATAGTTTCAGCATCGCTGATAGTAAAGCCGAAAAAAATGGAGTGGATGTTTCGGTGCTCTCTCCTACGGAAGACCTGATTGTTGTTTTCAAACACTGGTTCAACCACTTGCTTGTGGAGGGCGTGGGACTGCGCCAGACTGTAGACCTTGCAGTCCTTTTAATGGCATACAGAGACAAAATGGATGTCGCGCTACTGATGAATGCCTTGAAGGAAATTGGCTATATTAAAGCATTCCGTGCCATGCTCGCCATGATGCACAAGTATTTCAGCATGTCGGGCGTGGAGAATTTCTGCGCTTTGAAAAAGCAAGACGAGCGGTATGCCGAGAAACTTATGGCAACCGTGATGGAGAGCGGCAACTTCGGGCGGAAGGCATACAAAAATCATATGGCAGGAAAGAAAAAGAGTGTTGAAACAGCCACGAGGGCATTGCGCCATTGCGCACGGTTCTTCTGGCTGGCGCCAAAGGATATCCTTTTTTTGATTCCGAGGAGAATAGGGATTACGATGAAGCCCCTCCTCCGCGCCACCTTCGGTTGCTTACCCCTCCCCATAAGGAGAGGGGAGTGATTGCCATGAAATGTATACTTTTCAAAGTGTTCTAAATTTCTTCATACTTACCACTTGTGTCGTTGTCGGAAAGTTAAAGAATGTATAAGCCAAAGCTCCGCTTCGGAAGAAGCAATGCTTTTTCGGGAGCAAAGCATTGCTTCTCTCCCCGAAAAGCATTGCTTTCCTGAAAAAGCCGTTTTTCGTTAAAGAAAAATTAAGAAATCGGGGCGAGGAAATTTGGAACACTTTTTTTAGTTTTTCCCCTCCCCCGCCAAGAGGAGACGGGGAAGAGGAATATTATAAATCCAATATAGCAAAGTCTTATTCTTCGTTCCGTTTTTTTAGCCTATATAATTCATAGGATAATGTATATTATCGGAAGCTGTTCTTCTTTTTAGACGAAAACCTATAAAACCCCCGATGTCGTTTTGCAAGCCTTTGGCTTTTGTATTACGTCAAATGTGTCTTATAGAGAGCAAGCTCTCTTCCGTCCACATCCGCCATAATACAAACACTTCGTGTCTCTTGCAAAACAACATCGGGCGATAAACATGAAAAACAGAAATTGATTTTTAAATCCAAAAAACAACATAATTATGAGTAATACTATAGCTGCTATTATCCTTACAAAGGATGAGGAGAAGCATATAGCCCGTTGCATCAAGTCGCTCGAAGGAGTGTGCGAGGAAGTTTTTGTAATTGACTGCTTCAGCACAGACAATACAAAGAGTATCGCCGAGTCGCTTGGGGCAAAGGTTTACCAACACCCGTGGAAGAACTATGCCACTCAGTTTAACTGGGGACTGCACAACTGCCCGATAACAGCCGACTGGGTGTGGCGCATCGATGCCGACGAATATCTGGACAATGGACTCGGCGAGAGTGTGAAGAAAGCCATCTCAGAGTGTGGCGACGACGTGAACGGCATATACGTGAGGAAGCGCATCGACTTTATGGGCAGACCGCTGATGCATGGCGGATGGTATCCCAGCTATCACCTGAAGGTGTGGCGCCGGGGGCACGGCGAGTGTGAAAACCGCTGGATGGACGAGCATATCCGAATCTTCGACGGACGGGCGATAACCGTGGAGCAGGGCGACCAGGTGGATGCCAACCTGAACAACCTGACGTGGTGGATGGACAAGCACAACGGATATGCCACGCGCGAAATGGCGGATATGCTGATGATGGAATATGCGTTGGATGCCTCGGCAGAGGAGGTAGTGCCAAAGTTTTTCGGAACGGAAGAGCAACGCAAGCGCTGGCTGAAAGTAAAATACATCAAGGCGCCGCTTTTTCTCCGCCCGTTCATCAATTTTACTATCCGCTATGTGCTGAAAGCAGGTTTCCTCGACGGCAGAGAGGGATTTATCTGGCATTTCCTGCAAGGCTTCTCCTATCGCTTCCTCGTTGATGCCAAGATTTTCGAACTGAAAAAGCGGTTCGGGTTTGACAAGGAGAAGATAAAAGAGTATTTGAGAGAAACATATCTGACCGACACCGGTAATTCGGGGGGGGGTAAACAGAAGTGAAAAATTAAGAATATATCAATGTGGATTCTTGTTGACTTTGCCTCAGAGCATAAGCTTCGAGCAGGAAAGGAGGGCTTATGCAGCTTAATCAACATTCAAGTATATCCTTTGTCATTCTAACCTACAATGAAGAGAAACACATTGAGCGTTGCATTCGTTCCTTGCTGCCTTTTGCCAAGGAAATCTGGGTGGTAGATTCGTTTTCTACTGACAATACTTTAGAAATAGCAGAAAAACTTGGTGCAAAGACCATCAAGCATCCTTTTGAAAATCAAGCACAGCAGTTCAATTGGGCTATCAAGAATTGTGATATTCTGGGTGACTGGATTTGGCGCGTGGATGCCGATGAGTATATTTCTGAGGAATGTGGAGAAAAGGTTACAGAGGCTATAGCTACCTGCGACGATGATGTCAATGGCATTTATGTGAACAAGGCTATCGTTTTCCAAGGGCGCAAGTTGAAGCATGGTGGCTGGTATCCGGCTCCGCAAATCAAGGTAATCAGAAAAGGATTCGGCGAGAGCGAGAACAAGGTGATGGATGAGCATCTCATCATCACTTCGGGGCGAACTGTCTATGTAGATGGCGACCAAACCGACGAGAACCTAAACGACTTGACTTGGTGGAGCGACAAACACAACAAATATGCCAGCCGTGAAGCCATCAATATGCTGATGATGCAATATGAGATGGATGCCGATGCAGAGGGGGTGCCTGCCAAACTGCTCGGTAATGATGCAGAGAGAAAACGTTGGTTGAAGGTTAGGTATGCCAGGATGCCGTTGTTCTTGCGACCATTTATCTATTTCTTTGTCAGATATATCTTGAAACTTGGCTTTTTGGATGGCAAGCAGGGATTCATCTGGTATGTTCTTCAAGGATTTTGGTATCGCTTTTTGGTGGATGCCAAGATATATGAAATCAAGAAGAAATGTGGCTTTGACGAAAAGAAAGTCAAGGCTTTTCTGAAATCATATTCGTATTAATATTTAAAATGAAAGTTACTATCATAACAAGTTGCTACAACCGTGAGAAGACGATTCGCGGTTGCATAGAGAGCGTGCTCCGGCAGGACTATCCCGACATAGAGTATATCGTGGTGGACGGGGCTTCGACCGACGGCTCTTTGCAGATAATCAATGAATACAAGGACAAAATAGCAAAGATTATCTCCGAGCCAGACCATGGCATGTATGAGGCGATAAACAAGGGGATTCGTGTTGCCACAGGCGATATCGTTGGTTTGGTGCACTCTGATGATTTCTTGTATTCGCCACAGACCGTATCACGTATCGTGAAGCGCTTTGAGGAGACACATGCCGATTTCCTGTATGGCGACGGACTGTTTGTGAATCCGGAGAACACGGACAAGGTGGTGAGAAACTGGATTGGCGGCGACTACCGCCTTTGGAAAGTGCGCCACGGCTGGTTGCCTTTGCATCCCACTTGCTATATCAGGCGAACAACTATCGAGAGGAAAGGACTCTACAACGAGAGCTATAAGATTGCTGCCGACTCCGATTTCCTGTTCCGCTATCTGCTGGGCGGCGAACTGAGCGTTACCTATCTTCATGAGTATATCGTGAGGATGCGCATGGGCGGACTAAGCACCGACTCGGCACGAAGAAAGCAGATGTGGCGGGAAGACATCCGGATGTATCAGTCGCACGGCATGAACCCCACGCTGACCAAGTTGGAGAAGATGATGTGGAAAGTGCCGCAGTTTATCGGGGCGAAGTTCAAGTAGAGCACTAATCTGTTTATATTTCACAGAACTTTCTGATTTATTTTTCCCCTCCCCCGCCTCCCCTTTGCAGGGGCGGAGCAGTTACTCTTTCTTCTAAAATCTTAAATGTTTACTGGTAAAATTAGTAATGATACAGATTTAGTAATGACAAATATGTAAATTTATGACACCTAAAGGTAACTGCTCCGCCCCCGGAGGGGGAGGCGGGGGAGGGGAAGATTATAAATCCGAAACTTGAATAAACATAAAAAATAAAGAGAATCATCTTCAACCTGTAAAACAGAATAACAACAAGATTTGTCAATATAGTTACAGACAAGGATTTTAGTATTCTTACACTCTGCTTTATTTGGTTGCTGCAAGGTCTTGATTTCCTTTGTTTTTTATGTTTATTGCCCGATGTCGTTTTGCATGGAGACACGAAGTGGCTCTTTGTGTAAAGCAAGATATGGACGGAAGAGAGCTTGCTCT
>CAKQDG010000120.1 GCA_934219025.1 uncultured Prevotella sp.
GACTCTGGCTACGTGCTGTCAATGGCTCAGCAGGACTTCAAGCATATAAAGTTCCACTTTACAAGTGAGTTCTAAAAGATAAAAAAAGAGACTGTACAGAAAAATTCTGGATATAACAACCATAAGAATTTTTCGTGCAGTCTCTATCTTATATATAGACAAAACCAAAAATCGCCAATGCTAAGATACAACTTCAAAGCTGAAAGAACAAGAAGTTATATAATTATTTAACAAGACAAAGAATGACATTTAAGCATATCTCCCAAGCAGTATTCATTCTCCTTTCTTTATACTCACTCACAGCATGCTACACAAAGAAAGAGGAGAAGAAAGACAACAGGCAAGCTTGTAAGACCATCGTTGCAAAACTTACTACACTTGAAAACAAATGGTACTACGTAGGTGAAATAGAGGCGAAAACTTCTACCGGCGTTGGATTTAAAGTACCAGGAACTATTATGCGAATCTTCGTGGACGAAGGGGACTATGTTAAAAAAGGACAACTGTTGGCAGAACTTGACCCGCAAGATCTGAAGAACAGTTATGATATTGCCCGTGCCAGTCTCAACCAGGCGGAAGACGCAATGAGAAGAGTAAACATAATGCATGAAGGACAAAGCATTTCTGAAATAAAATATGTGGAGGTGCAAACCAAGCTCGAACAAGCAAGAAGCATGTATGCAGCTGCAAAGAAAAGGCTCAACGACACAAAACTCTATGCCCCTGTGCCGGGAGTAATCGGCAAAAGAGCAATCGAAGTTGGAGAAAACTACGGGATGATATTTTCAGCTTTTACAATACTTGACATTGACGAGGTAAACGTAAAGGTACCTGTTCCGGAACGGGAAATACCAAAAATAAAGAAAGGCGACGAAGCGAACGTGAAGGTTCTTGCTCTCGGAGACAACATAAACTTCACCGCACATGTGGACGAAATTGGCGTGATTGGCGACAGACTTACTCACAGCTATGAAGTGAAGCTGCGCATTGCCAACAGACAACACGAACTGATGCATGGCATGGTATGCAACGTACAACTGTGGCCTAAATCCACACAAGGCAGAATGGGCTTCATCTTACCCGTAGCTGCCGTAAAGGAAAACACTGGAGAGGAGCATTACGTATGGGTGGTACGCAACGGAAAAGCTTACAGACAGAAAGTTGAAGTTGGAATGTATTCTAAAGACGGTGTTGTTATATTTGGAGGAATACACGACGGAGAACACGTCATAACCGAAGGACAAAACAAAATCTGTGAAGGACAGACCATAAAGGAAATAAGATGAAAATGCCCAATTTTACAAAAGCAACGATGCACAACCATAGGTTGGTTGTCTTTTTCCTACTGCTGCTCATCATCGGCGGACTGCTGTCGCTATGGAAAATGCCTAAACAGGAGTTTCCGGAGTTTAACATGCCGGTGGCTATTGTTGCTGCGGTTTATCCGGGTGCATCGGCAGAAGACGTGGAAAAGCAGGTAACAAACAGACTTGAAGATTATCTGTTCAGCTTCAGCGAAGTTGATGCTGCTCAAACCTCTTCCGTTTCGAGCGACGGTATAGTTACAATAAGAGTAATTCTTAACGACGAGGGGGCAAAAAAAACAAATGAAGTATGGGGCAGAATAAAAGACGGACTGCCTCTACTGCAAAAGACGATTCTCCCCGCAGGAGTGCTTGGAGTTGCCGTACTTGACAACTTCGGAGACGCTGCTGCAAAACTAATTGTGCTCGACAGTAAAGACAAGAGCTACCGCGAGCTCGATGAATACGCCACGAAACTGAAAGAGCGGCTCTTGGGCGTGAAGAATATCACAAACCTTAGGAAACAAGGTGTGCTACATGAGCAGATAAGTATTTATCTCGACAAGGAGAGGATGGTACGCTTCGGAGTAAACAGTACCATGATAAGCGCAATGCTTGCCATGCAAGGTATTACGACAGGCGGTGCACATGTGGACGACGACAATATAGACTTACCAATACACGTAACCTCCAGCTACAAGACAGAAAGAGAACTCTCCGACCAAATTATCCTCAACGACCCAACTGGAAAAATTATCAGACTGAAAGATGTGGCACGTGTAGTGCGCGAATACCCAGAAGTGAACAGCTATATCCACAACAACGGGAGAAGGGCTGTAATGCTGTGTATGGAAATGAAACGTGGCGGAGACATCATCTCTTTCGGGAAAGAGGTAGACAAGAAGGTAGATGAGTTTCGAGAAGAACTACCAGACGGAGTTCATATAACAAATATCGCCAACCAACCTAAAGTGGTAGAAGATTCTATAGTCAGCTTTCTTGGCGACCTTGTAGAAGCAATTATCATCGTTATTTTAGTAATGATGGTTCTCTTTCCTGTAAAGTCAGCAATCGTTGCCGGAACATCAATACCTATAACAATAATGATAACGTTCGGATTGATGAACATTTTCAACATTCCGCTAAACAACGTTACCTTAGCCGCATTGATTGTAGCTCTCGGAATGGTAGTCGACGATTCTATCATTATCATCGATGGACATCAGGAATTATTGAAAAAAGGAAATTCCAGTTGGTTTGCATCCGTAATGAGTGCGCACAACTATTTTCCATCGATAAGCATCGCCACACTAAGTATCTGCATGGTTTTTCTGCCAACGCTAACATTCATGCCACAGCTGTTCAGCACTTTCTTCAAGGTGTTTACATGCACATTGATAATCGCCCTGCTCACTTCACTGGTCGTGGCAATGATCATCGTACCACTGCTCAACCACAAGTTGCTTGGAAAATCTACATCTGGCAAAAGCAAAATAAAAGAATCAAAGCTGCTCACCCCTATCCAAAGGGGATATGAAAAATTGCTCCATCTATGTTTCCGGTATCCATGGCAGACAATATGTCTATGTGTACTGCTCGTCGCCGGCGGTGCATGGCTATTTATGAGTATTCCACAGAAAATGGTTCCGAACGCTGACCGAGACCAGTTTGTAATTGAAATCTACAATCCAAACGGTACGAGCATAGAACGTACGGCGGCTATTACAGACAGTGTGGCAGCTGTGATGAGAAAAGACAACAGGATTGTTGACGTAACAGAATTCGTGGGGCAACTTATGCCGCGCTTTATGGTCTCTGCCCCTATCGCAATGGGAAAGAAATCCTTCTCACAGATTATCATAAGGAGTAAGGGAAACAAGGAGACTCTCGATTTGATACGTGACTACACAGGATATTTTGAGGAAAGGTGGCCTGACACATATGTCAGAATGTACCAGCTTTCGTATGCCATGGCAAGCGGACTGTGCGTAATGCTTGAAGGAGACAATCTTGAAGACTTGCATCAGACTGCTGATTCGGTCAAACAATATATGAGGACTGTTGACGGACTGATTTGGATCCACGACGGATTCGGAGAAAAACAAGCCGTTACAAATATTGAACTCGAACCTATAAGTGCAGCACAGCTTGGAGTAACAAGAATGTCGGTTGCATCGAACATGGCTATGAAATATGGCGGACTGAAGGCGGGAAGTATTTGGGACGAGGATTACGAAATGCCTGTGATGCTCTATACAGCCGACCGCAAGCTAAGACATGACATAAGCGATATTGGAAACGAATATATCGGGACTACCTTCGGAGGGAACGCTCCTCTTAGACAGATTGCAAGAATACACCCAGACTGGCAAGAGGCAAACATTATACATACAGAAGGGAAACGCTGTGTTAGCGTGGAGGCAGACGTAAAACCTGGATATAGTCAGGCTAAATTATCGAAAGAAATAAACATGCATGTAAGGGAGAATATAATACCAAAATTGAATAATGGTATTAAATACAAGCCCTGGGGTGCATCAAAGCTCAACGCTGATATTGCCGAACCACTTGCGGAAAGTTTTGCATGCAGTCTTTGTATAATACTTCTTGTTATGGTAATGAATTTCAAGCGGTTCCGCCTTTCGCTTTTAGCCATGTGCGGAACATTGCTCGCTCTTCCGGGGGCCGCAATAGGATTATGGCTATCAGGGAGTGACTTCAGCATGACGTCAATGCTCGGAGTATTTTCGCTTCTCGGAATAGTAATGAGAAACTCTGTTATCATGTTCGACTACGCTAACGAACAGATAAAGAAGGGGCTTTCTACAAAAGAAGCTGCCATGGAAGCAGGCAAACGCAGGATGATTCCAATCTTCCTCACATCGGCAACTACTGCCGTAGGAGTAATCCCTCTAATGTTTTCCGACAGCACCCTGTGGCCATCGATGGGATGGATTATATGTTTCGGAACATTGACGGCTACAATACTTGTCGTTACCGTCATGCCATGTGCATACTGGAAATTGATGGAGAAAAGGAAATGAACGGTTAATATCCATACATTATGAAAAAAATAAATATCTATATAACAGCAATGCTGCTTATTATTGCAGCCACAGCTAACGCACAGAATGTCTTCACTCTACAAAAAGCCATAGACACTGCTCTGCAGAACAATACGGAGCTGCAAAAGAAAAGAATGGACACAGAATCGATGAAGGAACTGAAAAAGCAACTATACACAAAATACTTTCCACACGTATCGATTACGGCAACTGCCTTCATGCGAAACCGCGGACTCGGAGAGGGATCGGAATTGATGGACTTTCTTTTCACGGTAATGTCTGATGATAAAAGTTTTATAGCTGAAAACGTACAAATTCTGAAATACGGCGTCTTCGGCGGACTGCGCTTCGTGCAGCCTATATATACCGGAGGGAGAATAACAAGTGCAAACAAACTGTCGGAAATCGGAATTAAAGCTACAAACGAACTCACCGCAATAAAGGAAGACGAACTGAAACTGGAAGTTGAACAATATTTCTGGCAACTGGCACAACTATACGAGATGGATAAGTCACTAAGGACAATGGATTCGCTCGCAGAATGTGCAAAGCATGATGCCACTTTGGCACTGAAAGCCGGTTTAGTAACACAAAATGACAAAATGCAAGTGGACATAAAAGTTTCACAACTTGAGAGTGCTCATCTTCAAATAGACAACGGGAAAAAGTTGTGTAAAGAATATATGGCATACTTGCTCGGGACGGAAAAGATTGACAGCATTGAGTGGGACGACATTTACACAACAAAAGAGCCAACGCTTTACCAGATTGCACATGAAACAGCCTTGCTTGACAGGCATGAAACAAAACTTCTACAACTCAAAATTGACGCAACAAAACAACAAAAAAAATACGTCAGAGGCGGTCTGCTTCCAACCGTGGGGGCTATGTTTGCACTTAGTTACCACCACATGTATGCCAAACGGGACGGCGGACTATATAACAACTTCTTCGACCCTCATTCTACTGGATGGGTCGCAGCGGCAAACGTTTCCATTCCTCTCTCCGCATGGTGGGGAGGAAAACATGCCCTAAAACGTTCAGACTTATCTATACGAAAGGCTGAGGTTGACTATAATGACAAAAGGCGACTGATGGAGGTTCAAATTTCAATGAAGTGGAACACTCTTAACGAAAAATACAAACAAGTGGAGGTGGCTGAAAAACAACTGCAACAAGCCAAGCAAAACCAAAAGCAACAAGCAACAGCTTATCGAAGCGGATCTTGTACGATGACAGAAAGACTACAAGCTGACGCACTATACGAAAAATCTCGCACAGCATATATCGACGCATGCATAAGATATAAAATTGCCATAAGTGAATATCTTCACGCAACTGGCAGATAAAGGGAATAAAGAAAAACATGACATTTTCTTTTGTCCGTTTGTTTTTTTACATTATCTTTGCATAAGATAGGCTGCATCTCGGAATAAGAAATGAATGAATTCATTTCCTTCTTCTCGCGATTTGCACTATCTTTGCATAAGATATAAACGATTAACTAAAAATTATAATACAATGAACTTGAAAGTACGCTTGTCCGTAATGAATTTCCTGGAGTTTGCCGTATGGGGCGCATACCTTAC
>CAKQDG010000121.1 GCA_934219025.1 uncultured Prevotella sp.
AACTCGACATGGAGTTTGAGTCGCGCCAGGATGTAACGGAGGCAGAATATATCGAGATGATACGTCTGAAGACGAGTGTCCTTCTTGCCTGCGCCCTAAAGATGGGAGCCTTGTTAGCCGGGGCTTCGGCAGAAGACTGCGAACTGATATACAAATTCGGCGAGAGGGTTGGACTTGCCTTCCAGCTTCAAGACGATCTGCTCGATGTCTACGGCGACCCTGCTGTCTTTGGCAAGGCAATCGGCGGCGACATCACTTCCAACAAGAAGACCTATATGCTTATCAACGCATGGCTGCGTGCCGACGAGGAGACTCGCCGCGAACTGCAACACTGGATAGACATTCGCGACTTCAACCGCGATGAAAAGGTGAGAGCCGTAACTGCCATCTATGATAAACTCGGTATAAAGACCCTTGCCGAAGAAAAAATAAAGGAGTGTTTCGACGAGAGCCGTCAGTATCTCGAACGCATCAGCATCGGCGACGACCGCAAGATTGTGCTCCGTGAATATACCGAGCGGATGATGAACAGAAAAAAATAAATTCCTCATTCCTAATTCCTAATTCAAAAAATGCCCTACAGACGACTTCCCAAAACCGACAGATCACGTTTGACAGCACTCAAAACACTGCTCGACAACAATGACGTATACACAGCACGCGACCGCTTTATCGACTGGAAAGACATCAATGAAGCGCGCACGCAATACGACAAACTCCTCACGCTCGTAAAACAATACGACATGGACAAACAGGCGCAAAGCCGCGGACGAAACCGCGTTGAACCCCTGCAGCGAAATGCCTCGATGTATCTGAGCCATTTTATGCAAGTGCTGAAAATGAGCGTGGAACGCGGAGAGATAAAAAAACAATATCTGAAACTTTATTCCCTTCCCGACGACCTAACCACCCTTCCCTCCGTGCAGCAGATAAACCAGCTGATAGAGTGGGGGCCGAAAATCGTTTCGGGAGAGAAAGAACGCGTGAAAAACGGCGGCAGACCGATTTACAATCCCACCGTGGGTATGGTGAGCACGCATCTCGACATCTTTGCCGAGGCATACGAGCGCCATCGCCAGTTGCAGCAGCGCACCAGAGACATGGAGCAGCAACTCAAGGAACTGCGCCCCTCGGTGGATGCCCTTATCGAGCGCATCTGGAACCAGGTGGAACAGCATTTTATGGGCAACAGAGTAATCGACCGCGTGGAGCAGTGCGAAAAATTCGGCGTTAAATATTATTACAGACGGAAAGAGAAAAAGGAAGGACTTGACTTATGATAGACACACACACACATATGGACGGAGAAGAATTCTCTGAAGACCGCGCCCTTGCCATACAGCGGGCCAAAGATGCAGGAGTAGAAAAAATCTTCATACCGGCAATCAACCGCCAGTCGCTCAACTCTGTTCTTGAAACGTGTGCCCAAAATCTCGGCTATGCCTATCCCATGATTGGACTTCATCCCGAAGAGGTGAAAGCCGACTGGCAGGATGAACTGCGGCAGATGAAACCTCTGCTCGACAATCCCAACCATCCCTTTATAGCGATTGGCGAGGTGGGGCTCGACTATTACTGGAGCCGAGAATTTGAAGAAGAACAGCTCCAGGCATTCGAAGAGCAGGTGAGATGGGCGGCGGAATACAGACTTCCGCTCATGATTCATTGTCGCAAGGCACAGAACGAGATGGTGAAAATCCTGAAAAAATACGAGAAAGAACTTGTGCGGGGCGGTGTGTTCCATTGCTTCACCGGCAATGCGATAGAGGCAGAACAACTGTTGGAGTTCGACAACTTCGTGCTCGGTATAGGCGGTGTGCTCACGTTCAAGAAGTCTCATCTGCCCGAAGTGCTGCCCTCAATACCGCTTAGCCGCATCGTTCTTGAAACCGACTCGCCGTATATGGCACCCGTGCCAATGCGCGGCAAGCGCAACGAGAGTGCTTTCGTGGCATTCGTAATGAAGAAAATGGCAGAGGTATATGGAGTTACCGAACAGGAAATAGACCGACAAACTACAGAAAATGCACTGCGCATATTTGGACTGACAGACAAATAAAAAAATGAAAAAGTCTTTGTAAAGTTTTAATCTGTAACAATTTTCTTTATTTTTGCTTACAGACTATTGTGTATTTCGATAAAAATCCATAACTTTGCAAAAGCAATAACTTTCATATAATAAAAGAAATGGCACATCATAGTTTGGATTCTTTAGACAAGAAGATTTTAAGGCTTATAGCAGACGATGCCCGAATACCTTTTCTTGAGGTAGCCCGTGCGTGTAACGTCAGCGGAGCTGCTATTCACCAACGTATTCAGAAACTCACGAACCTTGGTGTTATCAAAGGTTCAAAATTCATCATCGACCCCGAAAAGATTGGGTATGAAACATGTGCGTATGTGGGGCTGAACTTGAAGCATCCTGAAAATTTTGACGAGGCAGTGGATGCACTGAAACATATTCCGGAAGTCGTGGAATGTCATTATACAACCGGCGACTACGACATGTTCATAAAAATATATGCGCAGAACAACCACCACCTGCTGAATATAATCCACGACCGCCTGCAACCCCTCGGCTTGTCGCGAAGCGAAACGATAATATCTTTCAATTCAGCATTCAATCGCCAGTTGCCCATCGTTGATGCGCCGGTAGATGACGACGACGATGAAGAGGAGGAAAACGCCGAAGGATAATTTGCGATTCGGTTTTTTTATTAAAATTCCCAATCCATAAATAAAGAGAGAAATAGTGTTCTATTTCTCTTTTTTTTGTTGTATGGAAAACTGATATGATGCTAAATTTTATATAGATTCTCTGTGTGGACAAATTAAATCGTTGATATTCAAACTGTTAGTTCTGTATTTGTGCAAAAGAATGATGGTGCGCACTTAATGAAGCATAGCTTTTTCGGGGGCAAAGCATAGCTTCATTCGAAGAGAAGCAATGCTTTGCTCAATGAAAACCGCAGCTTGTGATCAAATATTTACTACTGAAAGTGTTCCAAAAGTCGTTTTTTCATAGTCCTCACCATCTCTATCCATCAGTTGTGTAAAAATCTTAGCCTTTATCTTCCACGGTGAGTTATACAAGTTTAATTGTAAGTAAAAAATTTTGCAGTATCACAATAATACACTACCTTTGCACCCGGTTGGCAAACTGCCGACTAAGGGGTGCTGCCGCAGTTGCGGATGCTGAGATTAAACCCAACACAGCCTGATCCGGGTAATGCCGGCGTAGGTAAATTACAGAAATTCCCCTTTATTAAGTAAAAAGTTTTCTGCCTTGACCTGACGAGAGACAGGGCAAGGCGGAGTGTAAACAGGTAACAACCAAAATGAAACAAATCAATGGCGTGGCAATGGCTGCCGTATGCGTATTGTGCGCACAGCAGGCACTTGCCGAGCAAAAGGTAGACACGGTTGGCGTTCACCAGTTGAACGAAGTTGTCGTGAAAGCCGTGCGCGCTCAGAAGAACGCGCCGTTTGCAGTTGCAAACATCAAGAAATCAGAGTTGCAGAACTTTGCCACATCGGGAAGAGAACTCCCTTACCTCTTCTCACGCACACCGGGCATCCTGGCATGGGGCGAGAACGGACTCGGCACGGGAACCACATATATGCGTATGCGCGGTGCAGCCGGAAGCCGCATCAATGTGACGCTCGACGGCGTTGCACTCAACTCGCCTGAAGACGAAACCGTTTTCTGGGCTAACATGAACAGCTATGCGTCGCTACTCAACAGCGTGCAGATTCAGCGCGGAGTTGGTTCGTCAACCAATGGCGACGGAGCTTTCGGAGGTTCTATCTCTCTGCAGACCGCAGCTCCAAGCACAAAGCCTTTTGCCGAGATTACCGGTTCTTACGGAACCTATAATACATACAACACCGGAGCAAGTTTCTCTACAGGTCTGCTCTTCAACCACCTCATCTTCGACGGAGCTTACCACGAGACCGCTACCGACGGATTCATCGACGGCACACGCGGACGCTCTGGCTCTTACTACGGCGGACTGACCTGGCTGGGCAACAACTTCCAGATTCGCTACAAGAATATCGGAAACTTCGAGAAGACGGGACAGGCGTGGAACTATATCGCCGGACCTAACGGAACGGAGTCGTATAAGGAAATCTATGATATGGGACTGGGTCGCAGCAACACTCTGCTCGGCTACTACGAAAAGAACGAAGGCGGAAGCGGCTACCATCTCGTGCCGTTCACATACCGCGACGGCAACAAGTGGGACCGCACTACCGATAACTTCTACCAGAACCACAACATCCTCTCTGCCACATGGAAGCCATCGGCTCACTGGAGCCACAATGCCGCCCTCCATTATACCTACGGACAGGGATACTACAAAGAATTTAAAGACGATGCCAAGCTCGCTTCGAAATTCGGAGTAAACGAATTCAACCCGGACAACGGCAAAATGGTTAGAAGCGATGCCGTGCGCCGCAAGGGACTCACGCAGCATGCCTACGGCATCGTGTACAACGTGAACTACAAAGACGAGGCTTGGGACGTAATCGGAGGCGTAAACCTGCAGCAGTTCCGTGGCAACCACTGGGGCTACCTCACCTATATCAAGGATGAGGCCATCGAGCGCCAGTATCTAAAGAACGGCAAGTATAAATACTACGACTCCGACGCCCACAAGTATGACTACAGCGCATTTGTAAAGGCTGCCTACTCGTTCCTCGACAACTGGAACGTGTTTGTAGACCTGCAGTACCGCCACGTGGGATACAAGACCGACGGTTACAACGACAAATTCGTACAGGCAACCGACGGCAAGTATTACGCACAGAAGCTCGACGTGGACGACAACTTCAACTTCTTCAACCCTAAGGCCGGTATCTCTTATACCAACGGCGGACACAAGGCATACGCATCTGTTGCCATGTCAAACCGCGAGCCGGAGCGCAACAACTACACCGACAACGGCAGCTATCCGTTCCCGAAGAAGGAGCAGGTGGTTGACTATGAGCTGGGCTACCAGTATACTGGCAGCAACTGGCACGCCGGAGCCAACTTCTACTATATGGACTACGACAACCAGATTGCGCTGACCGGACAGAAGAGCGACATTGGCGAGTCGCTCTCGGCAAATATCAAGGATTCCTACCGCATGGGCGTTGAACTTACTGCAGGCTGGGCTCCGCTGTCATGGTTGAGCGTTGAAGGCAACGCTGCCATCAGCCGTAACAAAATCAAAAACTTCGACGAGTATGTTGACGGAAAAGATGAGCCTAACCACTACGACAATTCTACACTGGCCTATTCTCCAAATGCAATCCTCAATGGATTCATCGATTTCCACTACCAGGGATTCTCGGCAACATGGCACACCAACTTCGTGAGCAAGCAGTATATCGACAACTCTGAGAGCCGCGAGCGACAGGTGCCTTCATTCTCGCAGACTGACATCAACATGAACTATGTGCTCAACCTCAAGAACTGTGCGCTGAAGAGCATCAAGTTCGGTCTTGACCTCAACAACATCTTCAACCGCCACTATGCTTATACAGGCACTGACTGGGGATGGTATGAAGGCGACAAGCGCGTTTCATGTCTGACATGGATTCCTGCCGCAGGTTTCAATATGATGGGCAAAATCACCCTGAGATTCTAATTTGACTTGATATTATATGTGATGAAATGTCGGAGTCCCCAACGGGGCTTCGGCATTTTATGCCTATTAGTCTTATATGTCTTATAAGTTCTATTGGTCTTATCTGTCTTATAAGTCCTATCTGTCTTATTAGCCCTCCCATAACTCCCAGTTCTCCAATAAAAAATCATCAACAATGCAACAATACCTCCTCGCCCACTGGCTCGACATCTTCACAACCCTTTTAGGTCTCCTTTACATCTGGCTCGAATACCGTGCCCACA
>CAKQDG010000122.1 GCA_934219025.1 uncultured Prevotella sp.
GGCGATTTTCTGAAAGCAAGAATACAAAGCTAACGCTTCTTTATAATATGTCGTTTTCTTTTTGTTACATAAGCATCATTTTTTACTTTGTGCAAAGTTACACATTATTTTCTTTACACAAAAGAGAATGCTGTAAAACTGTAAAAAATATATACTACGATACTTTATGAATGCATTTCATACAGCAGAACTGGTCGTCGCTGAAAGCGGCTCTTTAATCCCGTATCGAGCAAGTCAAAATATATTGCATTTGGAAATTTCTGACGTAAGAAAGTACTTTTTCCTTTTCTTCAGGTATTTGTAATTACAATTTTCCGGATGATCCTAATTTTGTTCTACGTATACATTTGCTGTACTCATGCACTATCGGCAGTTTGACAGAAACGCCAGAAGCATTTGAACTAAACAAAAAACAACGGGTCGTTTGACCAGTAGCCCGAGAGATACTCGTGGCTGTCGTCAAGCGACCCGTATTAAGATGTTCTTAGTATGCTAATTCCACAAAAGAACTACCATACCCATTGATTTACTGCACAGCTATCTTCTTGCCGTCCTTGATGTAGACACCCTTGCCATGCTGCGATTCCATCTTACCGTCAAGACTGTAAAGTCTGCGTGGCTTGAAGGCATCGGTGGTTTTTATCTCCGAAATGCCTGTCGTCGTTTTGCCAGCCATCCTTATCTTGGCCTGCGACTGCTGCAGATACGGATATCCGTCGCTGTCGCTCAGATAGAAGTAGAGGCGGAACGGAGGAACGGAATCTACGCGGTCGAAGGTGCCGTCGTCGCCATACATATAGAAGCTATAAGACTCGCCATACATATAGAAGTTAGAAGACTTGTCGTCTATCGTGCACATGCTCGGGCCGAACGCCATATACTGCGGTGCCTCCGTTACAGCAGCCCCACCGCCAGTGGTGATCTGAACAACCTGAGTGCGGTTGGCATTTACATAAACATTTGTCAAGTCCACAACATCGTCGTTTTCAAACTCTATCTCGTCCACACCCTCCTTCAGTTTCACGTAATAAGCGTTGTTGTGGTCGAGCATATCGTTCTTGCCCATATTGCCAACCGGCTCGAAGATGATGTCATACTTGTCGTTTGCCATGCGGTTCACACGCTTCACCACGTAAATCTCGTCGCAGAAGTCATCCACGTCCTTTTTCATCACGTCGAACGGCAAGACGAGTGAAGTATGCAGCGAGCCAGTTTCAATCGCACGGTGGTATTTCAGTTTTCCCTTGGCATAAGTGCCGTAAGCCTCAGCCGGGATATCCGTCTTGCCGTCGTCCTCTATAGTAAACTCGTTAGCCTCGTGAACGATGCGTGCCATTCCGAGAGCAAACGGTGTTACGCCCTCTGCATCTGTGGCGCGGAACCATCCGCGGAAGGCATAGCTCTGATATGGAGTTTCTGTAGAAGCCTTGACAAGCGACTTCTGATTCATCATATAATAGGCATTATATTCTGTTGTGCTCACAAGGAGCTGCTTCGCAAAGCTGCCCACGAAGGCTATGCGAGCTTGCTTGCCCTTGATTCTCACCTTGTAGGTGGCAGACTCCAGCGGTGTGTTCATGAGTTTGCAGTTGTCTACGGCAAATCCCTTCACGTCTACCGACGGTTTGATGAGATACGGCTTACCGGCATCTATGCGGCATGGGGCGGCAGCGAATTTTAGGTTCAGTATTTCCTTCTCTTCGTCATAGTCCATACCCTTGAGAGTTTCCAGCATTGCCTTTTCGCCGAAGCTCTTCTTTATTTCCTCTTTGTCCATTTCAAACGGCAAGCAGATTGGTGTCCATTCGTGAGCCTTGAAGTCTCGGCTCACTGCCAGGTTCAGCCTGTAGCCCATATTCTCCTTTATCGTTTCGGCGATATCGTCGTCGTGTTCCTCCATCATCAGTCGCTCCACGAGTTGCAGCGGAGTGCTGTTCACGGCATATCCGGAGAACGGTTCTACATCCGGGTTCTGGGTCAGCGTCTTGCCGTCGTCAGATAGCTTTGAGCATGCTCCTTCCACCTTTATCTTCTCGTATGTTCCCAGCATCGGTGTGTCGTCGCAGGCTTTCTGTGGAGCCATCACCAGCTGTCCCTTCATGTTGAACACGGCAGTCTGGTCCTCGCCCTTCTTGTTTTTCACCGGAATATAGGCGAAGAAAGGAATGCCTCCCGGCACGGAGTCTACCTCCACCACCATCATCTTAGTCCCGTTGTTAGGACCGCAGATGTAGAGCTTGCTGCTGTCCGGTAGCATGGTGTTGCTCACGGTGCCCGGCAGGCAGAGCGAGTGCCATCCCGTGGCATTAGGCTTTATTTCATATTTAATCATGCCGTAGGTCTTCACGCTGCCGTTCTGCGACTTGTATCTAAGCGACTTGCCCGGAGTCAAGTTTCCGTTCATTATCATGTCGGCATTGACGTCCTTGGAATATACCACCACGTTTGGCAGATTGTACATATTTTCGTCTTTCTCCTGACCCTCTCGTGGAGTGATGCGGTATATGGTGTTGTCTGCCACAGACGAGCGGTAGAAGTCGGTCAGCGAGATTTTCACGCTCTTTCCGTCAGGATCCACGGCATCGTAACAAACGGTATTTGGCGGAGTTGCGCCATTAATGGTCTTTGTCCATCCTTTTTTTCTTCCCATCAATGTACATACGTATTCGTAGGAGGCATATCCTCCACCATAATACCGTTTAGAATCGTACCTGTCTTTATAAAGCGACTGATCATTATGCATCGTCCATCCCATCAATATGAATTCATTGTCATAATAGTTGCTGTTGCTATGATTCTCAGCCTGGAAGCCAACTATTCCATTCACGCAACCGATTTTAGTTTGTGTCCAGCAATGTCCGCCTACGGCTGCCGTACAATTTGTTACCATTCCTTTGCTATAGCCAGCGATACCTCCCATAACCAGGGGATAGTAGTCACTTGCTTCTACACTCGAATGTTTATGACAATTATAATTGATATCACCATCAAACAGACAGTTGTGAATTTCAGTGTTTTCGTCCTGATAAGCAACTATTCCCCCTATAAGGTATCCTTTTTTTCCGTCGAAGTCTTGACTATTAAATAGATAATACGTGCTATAATAACCATTATCGCCAACCTCAATTTTTTCTTCTACAGGTTCCTGTTCTATATCAAGTATTCCTGTCACCACGCAATTTTCTATCACGCCTTTATTTTGGGGCGACCCCTTCAACCTCTTTGCAATACCGGCAAATGAAGAAGAATGTTCATTAGTAAATTTTATGTTTTTCAGAGTCAGATTCTTTATCGTACCATTGACAGTGCCAAACAGGCAGTCGTCGGAAGCATGCAGGTTCTGAATGTAATAACCGTTACCGTCGAACACGCCGGAAAAGCCCCAAAAGCAATCCATATTTTTATTGCTCATAGTGATATTGTTCATCAACTTGATGTATCTGCCGTCATAGTCGTTCAATTTACTACACTGCTGTTGCAGAAAACGCAGATCATCCTCATTGTGAACAAGATAAGGTCTTTCTTTAGTTCCTTCTCCTCTTTGCTCTTCACCATACACTCCGCCACTGTTTGCAGGAATGAGAAGTTTGTCATAAGCCTCTCTTGAATCTTTCATTTTATCAAAGGCTAAGTATTCGGCATGACCGTTTACATAATCCTTCATTTTTGTTGAAGAGAACTCGTCCTCAGTCCAACCTTTGCCACTTATGAGCTTGCCGTTGTATGTAACACAATCAGCATATCCCCAAATACGCGACTCTTTGTTATAATCGTCGTGACTACATACAAACAATGGATGCAAGCGAACTTTATCGTCAGTTCTGTTTGTCGTAATATTACACCGCGAAAGTATCGCAGTTGCCTCTATAGAAGTATGTAAGAGAGCTCCTACCCCGCCTATCATACAATCTGCCGTTTTTTTCGTACTGTTGTCCGAAAAGCTTATGTTGCCATAATTGGCGCATGCATTTTCCAAGTTAGGAGAAAAACGCTTTAAAGAATACTGATATTCATCATAATCAGATTTCAAGGTACCCGCCAAATAAACCGAAAATGATTTATAACCATCAATGCTTGCCGAAATGTCTCCAAAGTTCACACAGTCATAACAAGAGCCATATCCATTAGATATACCCGAAATGGCAACTTCACCCTTTTGTTTATCTGATTCTAATGTGCGTTCATTGACATATTTCAGGTTCATCCAATTCTTAGAAGAATGCACGTCTTTATATGCCCCATTAGATTTACGATCAAGATGATAGTGGTCGTTATATCCTATAATACCAGCCATATAAGTTTCCTTTTCATGACTCGTTCCATATAAGAGCACCTGCATGTTTCCACTTGCAACACATTTTTCCACTTTTACATTACTACCCTCCGAATATCCAAGTATTCCGCCAATATAAGCTTGAGAACATTTTGAGGACTTCAAGTCGTTTTGATATATTTCGCCGTCAAAAGAACAATTTTTTATGGTTACGTCATCTTCTGCCTCTCCCATTATTCCTCCACAATGAGTATAGTATTTACAGGGGTCCATAAATCGTGTATTACTGCTACGGTCAGACCAGATTTCAATAACACTGCTTTTAACATGGCAATTAGTTAATGTTGCCTTGTAAGCGGATCCAACAAGCATTCCACAGTCTTCAGAACTTTCCGAAAGTATAAAACTGTCTGAGATGGTCAGGTTTGATATGTTACCGGCACAGCCCTTGAAAAGTCCTAAATAAGTGGACTTATATCTCTTGTCCTCATAAGTATTAAAATAAAGTCCGCTGATAGTATGCCCGTCGCCGTCAAAATTGCCACTGAATGAACTTACAGGAATACATTTCTTTACATCGGCAAGTTCTTTTCTGTTATACAGATACGTTTTCATGCCATTAGGATCCTTGTTGAAACCTATAGTTACTGCAAAGTTCATTCTCAGGTCTCGTGTCATTTTGAAATATTTGCCACGAAAATAAAGCCCACAATAAGTGCTCAAATACATAAGGTCGGCCAGGTCCTGATTCTTTGATATCAGATACGGATTTTTTTCTGTACCATCACCTCCGCTGAAGCTGTAAGTTTTCAATTCGCGATATTCCCATTCGCTTGCATCTTCGATTTGACCATCAAAATCCGGTAAGATACTTGGCCCGGGGTTAAGCGGATCGTTCCAGTTATCACCAATGCCAGAATCAAATAGAATCTGCGCCCTCACCTGTGTGGGCGAAGCCATCATCAATACCAACAGCACTGCCAATAGGTGCCATATGGCAGCCCTGCAATGCAAGCGACATAAAATTTTTTCTTTTATCATACTCATGTAATTTTTATTGTTTAGACATTCAGTTGCAAACCCGCAAATGTTTTTCTTCGTGTCTGCAAATATAATAATTAAATGTTTACGAGGCAAGCATAATGTGAACAAATCCAAAGAATATATAAAATATTGATTAATTGTCGCATCCGAATGACCATCTGTCATAATGTCGTTACAGATTTATATCAAGCAATAACGATGTTTTGTATATTTTGATTACTCTTTGTATGCAACGTAAAGAATATTTGTTGTAAATTTGCAGCGATATTATTAATGTAGCAGAAGTTATAACTATTCAGAAAATCAGAATTCAGAAAACATTATGGAAACTATCGACGCTAAAGAAGAACAGATCCTTATC
>CAKQDG010000123.1 GCA_934219025.1 uncultured Prevotella sp.
TGCTCAAATGCGTGGGGCTTTTTTGTATATATACGTTCACTCTCAAAATACGCTAATGGAAAGATTACCGCACTTCACGAAACATTATATGACAGAGACGGACTTGATGGATCTGTTGGAAAGTCGTGGACTCGTCATTTCTGATGAAGCCAAAGCGGTACGGTATTTGGAGAGCATCGGGTACTATCGTCTTTCTGCTTATATGTACCCATTCTTGAAAGTTCCCAAAGAATCTCATCACTATAAAGAAGGCACAACTTTTCAGCAAGTGTTGAATCTGTATCGCTTCGACAAGAAGTTGCGCATGCTTCTTCTCAATGAGATAGAGAAAGTTGAGATAGCTATTCGTCGTGCCATTATGAATATTCCTGTTCAGATGACTGGAGATATTTATTGGCTGACAAATTCTGTTCACTTTGCCAACCAAAGAACTTTCCAAGACACAAAGAACACCATCGAGAGAGAATATACGAAATCAACAGAAGAGTTTATCAAGCATTTCAAGAACAGTTATTGCGACCCATATCCACCGTCATGGATCTTGGGTGAGTTGTTGACGATGGGCAATGTGAATATGGTTTACCGCAATCTGAAGGCAGACAAGATACGTAAACGAATCTCACATTACTTCGGCTTGCAACCTATCGTGTTGGAATCTTGGATAACATCTTTGACCTTGTTGAGAAATGCATGTTGCCACCATTCAAGGGCTTGGAACAAGGTAAGTTCCATCGTACCTGTTTCTCCAAGAAGGATAGCCCATTCGTGGATTATTCTGCCGACAAACCCTCAAAGAGTGTATTTCACAATCTGCATCATCAAGTATTTCCTTGACATTATATCACCCAACAATGATATGTTGGGAAAGATGCACACGCTATTTTCCAATTATCCAGAGATTGATCTGGTAGCTCTTGGATTTCCAAATGGATGGGAGAGCGAACCTTTATGGACAAAACAGATGTAAATGCTTTTGCCAAAAGAATTCAAGAATAGGAAAACGCCAGGCTTAAAGCAATTGACAATCAACTAATAATAGATACTGATTTTAAATGTTTCTCCTTTTTTTCTTAATAGCCTCTTCGTATCCGGTAAGGGCGGAGAAGGGGGCGAACTGTGCCGCACGGTTGAGCATCGACATCTGTGGATGCTTGGTGGATACATGATGCGGATGGTTTATGATTTCGTTGTAATTCATAATTGTTGTTTTTTGGGGGGGGGAGGACGACTCGGACTTCTCGGACTTCTCGGACTTCTCGGACTTTTCGGACTTCTCGGACGACTCGGACGGCTCGGACTTTTCGGACTTCTCGGACTTCTCGGACGGCTCGGACTTTTCGGACTTTTCGGACTTTTCGGACAACTCGGACTTCTCGGACTTTTCGGAGCTCTTGGAGAACTCAGGGAATGTTATATTATTAAGGGGTATATTCATTCCTCATTCACTCATGGTGTCCTCCAATCTGTTCGTTTCTATCCTTTGCCGTTGCCCCCTCTTCAAAGTCGAGGGCTTTAAGGATGGTGTTTTTGCCAAATGATTTCTTTATTTTTATCACCGCCTCTTGCATGCGGCGCTCTTTGGCAAGAAGCTTGTCCTCCTTTTCACGTTCGCGGCGCAGAGCATCATAGTCGGTGAAGAGGTCGAGCTGTTGAGGCTGTTCCGCTTCAATCAGGTCTTCGCTTACCACATTGCCGGCAGTTATATTCAGTCGTCTTATCAGCAGGGTCGGGTCTACGAGTCTGTCGAACAGAGCCACGGTGGCTTCAGTTATCAGTCTTGTAGACGAAGTGGGGCGTGGAAGTCTTGTTCCTCCGTTCACGGGTTTCGGCACAATCTTTCCGTAATGGTTTAGTGCAACGTCGCGAATAGGAGTATAACCGGCTTCATATGATGTGAGACTCTCGGCATCGTATCCCACATAGATGCCGATGCTGTGGGCAACGAGTCGCTTGTCTACGAGGTCGAGAGCCAGTGCCTCCGCCATTTCCTTTATCACGACGAGAGCTTTCTTGTAGGTATAGGGACATTGCAACACCTGTCCTTGACTCAGCGAGTTCACCGCAGGCTTGTATTCCTTTATCGCCTGCATCGTGCATGGTTCCCACCCCCAGGCGTGGTCGATAAGCAATTCCGCATTCACGCCAAAGAGTCTGTAGAGGAGCTCCTCGTTCCGTTCCGACTGAAGTGCAATGTCGCCCATCGTGTATATGCCGTAAGGTTCAAGTCTTTTGGCGATGCCCCTGCCCACGCGCCAGAAGTCAGTCAGCGGGCGGTGGCTCCAAAGTTGTTTGCGGTAACTCATTTCATCAAGTTCAGCAATCCTCACCCCGTCCTTGTCGGCAGGAATGTGTTTTGCCACGATATCCATCGCTACCTTACAGAGATACATATTAGTCCCGATGCCGGCAGTAGCCGTGATGCCAGTAGTATTCAAGACGTCCTGTATCATAGTCATGGCAAGCTCGTGGGCCGTCATCTTCAGATGCTTCAGATAAGGAGTAACATCTATGAACACCTCATCTATAGAATATACGTGGATATCCTCTTGGGCGATATATTTCAGGTATATGCCGTATATCTGTGCGCTCACCTCGATATATCGTGCCATTCTGGGCTTTGCAATGATATAGTCGAGTTCCCAGTCGGGATGAATCTTCAATTCCGGGTCGAAGGAAGATTTGCCGCAGAATTTGCCACCGCACGCCATTCGCCGCTTGTTGTTTATCTCTCTCACGCGCTGCACCACTTCAAAGAGTCTTGCCCTTCCGCCAATGCCGTATGCCTTGAGCGATGGCGACACGGCAAGACAGATGGTCTTTTCCGTGCGGCTCTCGTCGGCTACAACAAGATTTGTTGTAAGAGGGTCAAGCCCCCTTGCAACACATTCCACCGAGGCATAAAACGACTTTAGGTCGATGGCAATATAAGTTTTGTTGTCTTGCTGTTCCATTTGTAAATTATTCCACAAAGGTAGCTATTATTTCTTTGATTAAATTTGGCGAGTGTTTTATTTTAGTATATCTTTGCAACTGAGATGGACAGAAAGCCGGAAAGTGAACATTCCGTTCTTTTGTCGTTATCGATACATTTTGATTATAACAAGAGCAAAACGATGAGTAAATTTTTATCAAGTATCAGTCTTCGTATGGACAGACAGCAGTTAAAGGATTTTCTGCTTATATGTTTTGGTGTTTTGGCATATGCCATAGGCTATACTGCATTCATTCTGCCGGAAAAGGTTGTGATGGGAGGAGTTTCCGGTTTGTCTGCTCTGATTTATTATGCCACTACATTTTCTCCTGGCTATTCAATCTGGATTCTCAATTTCATGATGCTCGGCATTGCCATAAAGGCATTGTCGAAGCAGTTTATTTACCGCACTGTAGTAGGCGTAACGATACTTGCCTTGCTCGTGAGAGTCTTGCAGCCTTTTTTCGAGGCATATCCTATAGTAACGGCAGGCGACGACAAGTTTATGCATGTGCTTATTGGCGGCGTGTTGTGTGGTGCCGGGTTGGGACTTATCTATTCTCACAATGGTTCCACGGGAGGTACAGACATAATAATAGCCCTCTTGAACAAGCATTTCCGGATGAGTTTCGGCAGGGCGATGCAGTTTATCGACATAACAATCATCTCCTCTTCATACCTGCTCTTCCACAGTATGGAGATAATAGTGTATGGCGTTGCTTTCACGCTAATTGCCAGCTATGTGTGTGACTATGTGGTGAACGGAACGCGGCAGACCGTGCAGTTTATCATCATATCGAAGCAATACAAGGATATTGCCGATGTTATAAACCGCAAGATACACCGTGGCGTTACCGTGATTGAAGGCAAGGGATGGTATTCAAAACAGGAGGTGGACATACTGATTGTTATGGCGCGCCGGTATGAAACGCAAGACATATTTAATTATATAAAGAAAATCGACCCCAACGCCCTCGTTTCGCAGTCAAACTGCCAAGGAGTGTTCGGCGAAGGATTCGACTCGATAAAGTAGGGATTAGAGGTGAGAGATTAAGGATTAGAGATTATTTGTCCTTTTGGTCTTATTTGTCCTATTAGTCCTATCAATCATATTTCTCCCAGCTCTCCCATTCCTCCCAATAAAGAAAAAAAACAATAAAAACAAAACAATATGCAACAAACACTTCTTATTTACAATACCCTAACAAGGAAGAAAGAGCGCTTCGAACCGCTCCATGCTCCCAATGTGGGTATGTATGTGTGCGGTCCTACGGTATATGGCGATCCGCATCTCGGACATGCACGTCCGGCAATAACCTTCGACCTCGTGTTCCGTTACTTGAAGCATCTTGGCTATAAGGTGCGCTACGTGAGAAACATCACCGATGTGGGCCATCTTGAGCATGATGCCGACGAGGGCGACGACAAAATAGAGAAGAAGGCACGACTGGAGCAGCTGGAGCCGATGGAGATAGCACAGTATTACACCAACCGCTATCATGACGCTATGAAGGCACTGAATGTTCTGCCGCCAAGCATAGAGCCGCATGCCTCAGGCCATATCATCGAGCAGGAAGAACTCGTGAAGCAGATTCTCGACAACGGATTTGCATACGAGAGCAACGGCAGCGTGTATTTCGACATCGAGAAATATAACAAGGTGCACCACTATGGCATTCTCTCTCACCGCAACCTCGACGATGTTATCAACGAGAGCCGTCAGCTCGACGGAGTGGGGGAGAAGAAAAATCAGGTGGACTTCGCCCTATGGAAGAAAGCTTCGCCCGAGCATATCATGCGCTGGCCAAGTCCGTGGAGCGACGGATTCCCGGGATGGCACTGCGAGTGTACGGCAATGGGCAGAAAATATCTTGGCAACCACTTCGATATCCACGGAGGAGGAATGGACCTCGTGTTCCCGCATCACGAATGTGAGATAGCACAGGCTGTGGCAAGTCAGGGCGACCAGATGGTGAAATACTGGATGCACAACAATATGCTGACCATCAACGGACAGAAGATGGGCAAGAGTCTTGGCAACTTCATCACCCTTGAGGAGTTCTTCACCGGAAAGCACAAGCTCCTGGAACAGGCTTATTCGCCGATGACAATCCGATTCTTCATCCTCTCGGCACACTACCGCGGCACAGTGGACTTCTCTAACGAAGCACTGAAGGCAAGCGAGAAGGGACTGGAGAAACTGATGAACGGCATTGCGGATTTGGAGCATGTGCCGGTAAGCGACAAGTGTGATGCCGAGACGGAGAAACTCGTAAAGGAACTGCGCCAGAAGTGTTACGACGCCATGAACGACGACTTTGCCACTCCACAGGTGATCAGCTACTTGTTTGAGGCATGCTCTACGGTGAACAAGCTCATCGACCACAAGGCTACGATATGTGCCGACTGTCTGAAAGAACTTACTGACACCATGCGCACATTCGCCTTTGATATCCTCGGACTGAAAGACGAGCGCTCCGATTCGAGCGATGCCCGTGAGGAGGCATTCGGAAAGGTTATGGACATGGTGCTCGACCTTCGTGCCAAGGCCAAGGCTGCCAAGGACTGGGCTACGAGCGACCAGATTCGCGATGCTCTGAAAGATGCCGGTTTCGAGGTGAACGACACTAAGGACGGCGTGACATGGAGACTGAATAAATAAATTTTCAAGCCGAGGC
>CAKQDG010000124.1 GCA_934219025.1 uncultured Prevotella sp.
TGCACCGCATGACGGTGGAGGACTTCAAGGAAAGCCGGAAGATGCCCCTCATCGTGGTGCTCGACGATGTGCGCTCGCTACACAACGTGGGCTCCGTGTTCCGCAGCGGCGACGCCTTCCGCATCGAGGGCGTGTGGCTGTGCGGAATAACGGCGCAACCGCCGATGCCGGAGATTCACAAAACGGCACTCGGAGCCGAAGACAGTGTGGACTGGCGCTATTTCAAGACAGCAACGGAGGCGGTGGCAGAACTCCACCGCATGCAGTATGAGGTGTGTTCCGTGGAGCAGTGCGAAGGCAGCACAATGCTCGAAGACTACACCCCCGACACCTCCCTTCACAAAGGATTTGCCATCGTTATGGGCAACGAGGTGAAGGGTGTTCACCAGGAAGTGGTAGACCAGAGCGACCGCTGTCTGGAAATTCCGCAGTTTGGCACCAAGCACTCCCTCAACGTTTCCGTCACGGCAGGAATAGTGATTTGGGAATTTGCCAGAAAGCTGATGCTCTAAGCTGTATATCCATAGAATGATACAGGATAGGAATATATATATTTTAAAGAGGCAAGGGTGAAAAAATAGTGTTCCATTTTTCGCTTTTTGCCTTTCTTTTTCATGCTGCAAACAGACCACTCGGAGCTGATTCCCCTTTACTCTAATCATAACCACCTATGTTTCAATAACATAGACACAACAAAGCGAAGAAACGACAAGCCCGTCTTCGGGCAAAGCATCGCTTTTCGGGCAGAGAAGCAATGCTTCTTTCGGAGAGAAGCAATGCTTTGCTCCCGAAAAAGCGCATGTCGAACACAGAAAACACCGCGAAAAAGTGTTCCAAAGTTCTTTATCACCCGATTTATAGTAAATTCGTTGGCTATCTGAAATTATTTTATTAGATTTGCCACAAAATTAAAACAACTAAGATTTTATGACATTCACACAACTATGCAATAACGTGTTCAACCTTGCAATCAACGACTATCACGCAAAAGACAATGTTGATACACCGATAAACAACCCATACGACCGCGACACAATAGAAAACCGCCTCTATCTGAAATGCTGGATAGACACCGTGCAGTGGCATCTGGAAGACATCATACGCGACCCGCACATCGAACCGCTCGAAGCCCTGAAGCTGAAACGCCGCATAGACCGCAGCAACCAGGACCGCACGGATCTTGTGGAACAGATAGACAGCTACTTCCGCACAAAATACAACGACGTGAACGTGCTCCCCGGCGCAACAATCAACACCGAGAGCCCGGCATGGGCAATAGACCGCCTGTCGATTCTCGCCCTCAAGATATACCATATGAAGGAGCAAGTGGACAGAAAAGACGCCACACCCGAGCATATCGAAAAATGTCAGGGCAAACTCAACGTGCTGCTCGAACAGCAGGTGGACCTGAGCACGGCAATAGACCAGCTGCTCGACGACATCGAGGCTGGCAGAAAATACATGAAGGTGTACCGACAGATGAAGATGTACAACGACCCTTCCACAAACCCTATCCTCTACGCTAACAAGAAATAATGAAGACTGAGCATATCCTTGTAATAAGATTCTCAGCAATGGGCGACGTGGCAATGACAGTGCCCGTAATCTATTCACTGGCAAAGCGCTATCCCGACGTGAGGATAACGATGCTGAGCCAGAAATACGCACGCCCGTTCTTTGAACACATGCCGCACAACGTGGGATTCATGGAGGCAGACCTGAAAGGCGAATACCACGGAGTGAAGGGGCTCAATGCGCTTTACCGCCGGCTGATGGCAAAAAACTTCACCGCCATTGCCGACCTGCACAGCGTGTTGCGCTCCCAATACCTGCGCATGCGCTTCAATATCGACAGATACAAGGTGGCGCACATCGACAAGCACCGCAGTCTGCGCCGCCAGCTCACATCGCCCACAAACAAGCGGCTGGAGCAGCTGCCCACATCCTTCCAGAACTATGCCGACGTGTTTGCAGCACTCGGATACCCCATAGACGTGGAATTCAATTCGATATACCCCGAAGGGAAAGGCGACATCAGCCAGCTGCCCGAAACATTCCGCCGCAAAACCGCCGACGAACTTTGGATTGGCGTGGCACCGTTTGCCGCCCATAAAGGCAAGATATACCCGCAGGAAAAAATGCAGCAGGTGCTCGACATCCTTGTGGAACGCCACCCCAAGGCAAGAATATTCCTCTTTGGAGGCGGAAAGGAAGAGGGCAATACAATGCAGCAGTGGGCAGAACGCCACCAACAGATAGAAAACGCCTCGGCACAGCTTCAGGGCATACACAACGAGCTGATACTGATGAGCCATCTCGACATGATGCTCTCGATGGACAGTTCGAACATGCACCTGGCATCACTCGTGGGCACACCCGTGGTGAGCGTGTGGGGAGCAACCCACCCCTTCACCGGATTCATGGGATGGGGGCAAAATCCCGACAACACCGTGATGATCGACATGCCATGCCGCCCGTGCAGCATCTACGGCAACAAGCCGTGCATGCGCGGCAACTACCCCTGTCTTACGGGCATCACGCCACAGATGATAGCAGACAGGATGGAGATACAGCTGCTGAAAGGCAGAAAAGAAAAATAAGCGGAAAACTTGAATCTTACGATAAAAAAAAACAGGACTTTCATCGGCAAATGCCATTGCAAAGTCCTGTTGTTTTTTTTATGTCGCCAAGCGACAATGGAAAGTTCCCAGAATTACTTGTTCAGCGCATCCTCAAGGTCAGCACCAGCCTTGAACTTGGCAACCTTCTTTGCAGCAATCTGAATCTTCTGCTTTGTAGCCGGGTTGATACCCTCGCGAGCCGGACGCTCGTTCACACTGAATGTACCGAAACCGATCAAAGCAATCTTGTCACCAGCCACGAGAGCATCCTTAATAGCAGCAACAGTAGCGTCAAGAGCCTTCTTTGAATCAGCCTTGCTCAAACCTGCACCTGCAGCGATTTTGTCAATAAGTTCTGTCTTGTTCATAATTGTTATCTTTTAAAATATTAATAATGTTTTTCCGTTTTTGTACTGGCACGAAGCCCACTCCCACAGCGAGTAGCAGCACTTCCATCAGTAAAATGGTAGGCAAATATAGCGTAAACCTTTTATAAATCAAATAAAAAACGGGAAAAAGTTATGAATATGATTAAAAAAAACTGCTTAACGGCTTGTTTTATAGTATTTCACGGATATTTTTCGTACTTTTGCCCACCAATTTCAACAAAATAATAAGGAGACAACAATGCGCGACATTCCAGCTATAACAAAGAATTTGCTAATAATCAACATACTGATGTTTGCAGCCGACTATGTGTTCGGAAGGCTCGGCATCGACCTGAACAACATGCTCGGACTGCACTTCTTCCTCTCGTCTGATTTCCACATATACCAGCTCTTCACCTACATGTTCATGCACGGCGGCTTGACCCACATATTCTTCAATATGTTCGCCCTGTGGATGTTCGGCAGAATAGTGGAAAACATGTGGGGACCAAAGCGATTCCTCACATACTATCTCGTGTGCGGAGTGGGAGCCGGACTGATACAGGAAGCCGTGCAATACGCAACATATCTCGCGGAAGGACTTGCAAACTACGACTTCGTGATGACAGCCTACGGGCGAATCACCATGGACACATACCTCGACCAGTGGACCACAGTGGGAGCCTCGGGAGCCATCTACGGCATACTGCTCGCCTTCGGCATGCTCTTCCCCGAAGAGCGCATATTCATCTTCCCGCTGCCGGTGCCGATAAAGGCAAAATGGTTTGTAGTGCTCTATGCCGTGCTCGAACTCTCGCTCGGACTCGGAATGCCCGGCGACAGCGTGGCACACTTTGCCCACCTCGGCGGAATGCTCTTCGGCTACCTGCTCATCAGATACTGGCGCAAAAACCAGTACAACGGATTCGGGGGCGGAATGTATGGCAACTACGGCGGAAAGCAGAGCATATTCTCAAAGATGAAAGACTACTGGGAGAAACACTCGCAGAAATTCTCGCGCAACGCCAGCTCAGCCACAGGCCGCGAAACCGACTGGGAGTACAACGCACGGAAGAAAAAAGAACAGGACGAAGTAGACCGCATACTCGACAAAATAAGACGGAGCGGATACGACAGCCTGACAGCAGACGAGAAGAAAAAACTCTTTGACAACAGCAAGCAGTAAAAATCTCTTATGCTTGGAAAAATAAAAAAAATAATAATGCAGATGATGGTGGGGGCAAACATCGCCACCATCATCTTTATGCTCATCGTGGGATTCAGCTACAAGCTAAACCCCATAGAGCACCCCATATCCTCAAACATCGGACTCACCTTCCCCATATTACTGCTTGCAAACACAGCATTCCTCATCCTTTTCATGATATTCAAAAAGCGGCTCGCCATCGTGCCCGTGCTCGGTTTCGTGGTGTGCTATATCCCCATCAGGATATACTGCCCGCTGAACGTGCCACACGCAACGCCCGAAGACGCGATAAAGATTATGTCGTACAACGTGTTCATGTTCAACAAAGACGACAGCCTCGGACTACAGAAAATATCAGACTACGTGAACAACAGCGGAGCATCCATCGTTTGCATGCAAGAGGCAACATTCAACGACGACGTGGAAAAAGCCTTCAGTAAAGAATACCAATATCTCGACACCGCACGAAACCAGAAAAACGGCGACACACAGCTGATACTCAGCAAATACCCAATACTATCAAAAACACGCATCAACGAAGAACTCACGGGATGCCTCTGCGCAGCCTACGAAGTGCTCATCGACGGCGACCGCACCACCGTGATATGCTGCCACTTCGAGGGCAGCGGACTCTCCATGCAAGACCGCAAGGAATTTCACAGCATAGTGAAGGGAAACTGGAAAAACGACACCGTGGGCACAGACTCCAAACGAATGATCGTAAGACTCGGCGAAGCATCAAAACGCCGCGTGCCCCAGGTGGAAGGCGTAATAAAATATATAAAGAGCCGAAAAGGAGAGCCGGTTCTGCTCTTCGGCGACTTCAACGACAACCCCATATCCTACTGCCACAACCTGCTCGCCAAGACACTCGACGACTGCTACACGGCAACAGCCAACGGACCGGGAATATCCTATCACTACAACACCTTCTACGTGAGGATAGACAACGTGATGTGCTCCTCCCACTGGCAACCCTATAACTTCAAAGTGGATAGAGACATAGCCACCTCAGACCACTACCCGATATGGGGATTTGTAAAGAAATCACAGCATAAAGGCAAAAAAAGCCCATGACTAATCAGTAAGTTAAAAAAAAATAAGTATCTTTGCACGCTATGTAGCCCAAAGTATGCACTTTCGCGGCAAAAGCATACCAAAATGATACCGAAGCATCAAACGGAAAAACTATAATTATAACAATAAAAACAAAATGCAAAACAAAGGAATTGTAATTGTACTGGCAGTCTTGATGACCCTTGCAAGCATCTTCTATTTGTCTTTCTCAGTTGCCACAGGCTACTACGACAGCCAGGCAGCAAAGATAAAAGATCCGATAGCTCAGCAGGATTACAAAGACTCAGTGAAGTACCTCGGCGTTTATTCCTACCAGCGTTGTCTCGAGACACAGATCGGTCTGGGTCTTGACC
>CAKQDG010000125.1 GCA_934219025.1 uncultured Prevotella sp.
CACGACCTTCAGAACCGGAATCTGACGCTCTATTCAGCTAAGCTACGGAGCCAAAGCGAGTGCAAAGATACTTCTATTTTGTCTTATTACAAAATTTATTGCTACTTTTGTAAGCAAAAAATAAGGACAAGGCTTTCATGCCTAAACAAAAATATGATTAAGACTATGAAATATAGAAGTCTGTGTGCCACACTTATGCTTATTTTATTGTCTGCGTCCTGCCTTAACACAAGGGCTGAAGGAGCAAACAGAATGGAGGTTGGAGCAGACAGAATGGCGGCTGGAGCAGACAGAATGGTGGCTGGAGCAGACAGAATGGCGGCTGGTACAACAGTCAGCAGTCGGGATATTGAACACGCCGGTGTGGATAAGTATTTCTATTCCGAACCGATACCGGATGCTGTGTTTGCAAGGATGAGAGGAAAATCATACAAAAGCTACTGCACGGTGAAGCGCTCGGATTTAAGATACGTGCGCGTGCTGCATTATAATATAAAAGGTGAGATAAAGGTTGGCGAACTGGTATGCCATAAGAGCATCGCTGCCGACCTGGTGGATATTTTCCGCAATCTGTACAGGGCAAAGTATCCGATAGAAAGGATGGAATTGATAGACAATTACGGTGCCGACGACGAACGGGCAATGGAGGCAAACAACACGTCATGTTTCAATTTCCGCTATGTGGCGGGCACCAAGGTGCCGTCGAACCACAGTTGGGGCAAGGCGATAGACATCAACCCTCTGTATAATCCGTATGTGAGACGCGGACGGAACGGAAAGATACAGGTAAGTCCGCAGAACGGCAGACAATATGCCGACCGCTCAAAGGACTTCAAGTATAAGATAGATCGAAACGACCTGTGCTACCGGGAATTCATCCGCCACGGTTTTACGTGGGGCGGAGGCTGGCGCCGGGTAAAAGACTACCAGCATTTCGAAAAGAAATGATTGTGTCTTTTTTAGAAAGCTAATCCTCGTGATACTGGAATTTATCCACCTTGATGCCGTCCACGATACTGTCGGCAAGACTGATGTTAGGCACATGGATAGTGTTGCAGCCCAAGGCTTCGGCAGCCGTCATATAAATCTCGGCAGCCGGAATTATCACATCGGCACGGTCGGTCTTCAGTCCGAACTGTTCGATACGTTCCTCAATGCTCAGCGGCTTGAGCTTGTCGTAGATTTCGCGTATCTCACTCACGCTCATTTCCTTTGCATCTTTCTTGCTGTGGGTAAGTTTAAAAAGTTTGTTGATGTTTCCACCAGAGCCGATAAGGTGAATGTCGGGAATTTCCTTGGAATAAAGGCTTAGGTCGGTCTTCATCTCATTGATGGCCGCCTGCGACACTTTTCCGCTTATCATCCTAAGCGTGCCGATGTTATACGATTTGCTGTGTGCCAGCAGTCCGTTGTGGATAAGAGAAATCTCAGTGCTACCGCCGCCCACGTCGATATAAGCGAAGTCGCCTACAACACATTCGCTGTTTTCTATCATATTGTTGCAGAGCAACCGAGCCTCCTCCTGTCCCTTGATAATCTCCACCCTTATGCCCGTTTTCTTATACAGGCGTTTGAGCACCTTCTCGCCATTTTCGGCATCGCGCATGGCAGAAGTGGCACAGGCACGATAGCTCACCACATCGTTCAGTCGCATGATATGCTTGAAAGCCTTGAGCATTTCCAGCATCTTTTCCTCCCTCTCGGCAGAAATCTTTCCGAGCGTGAACACGTCCTTTCCCAAACGGAGCGGCACACGCATATACATTACCCTCGAAATCTTAGGTTCGCCGATGCTGTCCTTGCGGAAAAAGTTTTTTATCAGCAGTCTGGCTCCGTTGGAGCCAATGTCGATGGCGGCAATATTATATGAAATGTCAAAACCTTTATTGGCATTAGCGTTATTCTTGTTTTCAGCTTTACTTGTTGCAGTTTCCTTTTTACTCATAATCTGTAATGGCTTGAAAGTATCTTCTATTGATTATTTTTCTACTCATTGCCTGTTGCAAGGAGCATGGTCTTCTTCTGTATTTCCTCCTGCGAACGGAAAACCTTTCCGTTTTCGCCCGTTTGCAAAGGGTCGTTGCCCTTGCCGTCAACGAGTCTGCCGTTGGTAGTGTCGGCAAGTCCATACTCCACGGTGCGCAGCAAGTCGCGCTGCATGTCGAGATCATAGACAGGAGTGTACACTTCGATACGGTTGAGCAGATTGCGCGGCATCCAGTCGGCACTGCCGATAAAGTATCTGGGCTGTCCGTTGTTGCATGTGATGATAATCCGCGAATGTTCCAGATAGCGGTCGATGATACCCACTATCTTTATGTTGTCGCTCAATCCTGGTATTCCCGGCACAAGCGAGCAGTTGCCCCTCACGAGAAGTTCTATCTTCACTCCAGCCTGAGATGCAGCATATAGTTTCTCCACCATGTCGCGCTCCGTGATATGGTTAATCTTCACCTTAATCCATGCCTCCTTGCCTGCCTTGGCATTCTTAACCTCGTTATTCAGCAGCTGCAGCAATTTCGTCTTCATAGAGTTTGGCGATACGAGAAGTTCGCGGAATCGCGGCTGCGAGAACGGACGGTTGATGAAGTCGAACACGCGGTTCACCTCGCTCACGATATCCTTTCTTGCCGTCATCATCAGATAGTCGGTATAAACCTTTGCGTTGCCCTCATGGAAGTTACCGGTTCCGATACATGCAATGCTTCCCTTCTTTGATTCGATATAGAGTAGCTTTGAGTGAACCTTCAGTCCTTCAACACCGAAAATCACGTTGATACCCTCTTCCTGCATACGCTTGCTCCATTTGATGTTGCTCTTCTCGTCGAAGCGGGCAAGCAGCTCCACTACCGCCGTTACCTTCTTGCCATTACGGGCGGCACAAACAAGAGCCTTCACCACCTTGGAATCAGAGGCCAAACGATACAGTGTGGTTTTTATCTCCTTCACGTCGGGATGCAACGCAGCCTCGCGGAGCACACGGATATACGAGTCGAACGAGTTGTAGGGCACATGGATAAACCTGTCCTTCTCCCTGATCTGTTTCAGGATGCTCTCCTCCTTCAAAAACTCGTCTTTCATCACGTGTTCCCACTTAGGGTATTTCAGTTCCTTGTGTCCAAAGTCGGGAAATTTCATCAAGTCCTTGTGGTTCTGATATCTTCCACTCGGCAATGCGGCATCGAGGTGGTCCACATTGAGACGCGCCAGAATCTTCTTCTGCATGTCCTTAGGCATCAGCTTGTCGTAGATAAGACGGACGGGTTCTCCCTTCTTGCGGCTGTTCACTCCCTTGGCGATAAGCTGCAACACGCCGTAGTCGGAGTCGTTTTCCATTTCCATTTCGGCATCCTTAGTAAACTTAAACGAGTAAGCTTCGAAAGTGCTGGGTTTGAAACCGATGAAGATAAGCGGCAGACAGAAACGCACCACGTCGTCGAGATATATCGCATTCTGGCATCCGTTGCTTGGTGGCAGCACGAGAAAGCGGCCGAAGTCGCTGTCGGGCACTTTTATGATGGCATAGTCCGTCTTCGGCTTCTTGCCGAAAGTCTCTTCCTTTTCTGTCCTTTTCACTATCAGATAGATACGGCTGTCTTGCAGTTTTCCTATTTCCGACAGGTTGTCGAGCCAGATAGGGTTTGTTGCCCCGTTCAGTTTGTCATAATAGAAATCCTTGATAAACTGTTTCTGTTCTTCGTTAAGACTGTTCTCGTTGAGCAGTTTGATGTTATGCTCTTCCAGTTGTCCGAACACATGAGAGACAGTGTCTGTATATTCTGTACTGTATGCCGCGTTCAGTTTATTTATCGTTTTGATGGTATGCTTCAACCTCTCGCGTTCCTTTTTGGCACTCTTGTCGGCAGATTCAAGCAGTCGGTTGAGCGATGCCATCCTGACGCGGAAGAATTCGTCGAGGTTGTTTGAGTAAATACCGAGAAACGACAATCGTTCGAGCAGGGGTATGTTGTCTTTCTGTGCCTCTTTCAGAATACGATGGTTAAAATACATCCAGCTAACGTCGCGATCAACGTAAGCATCCTTTAAATCTTTGTCTTTCATTTTTTTCTGTATATTGGGGGGATGTTTTTATTTTTGGACAACTCGGACTTCTCGGACTTCTCGGACTTCTTGGACAAATCGGACAACTTGGACTTCTCGGACTTCTCGGACTTCTTGGACAAATCGGACAACTTGGACTTCTCGGACAAATCGGACTTCTTGGACTTCTCGGACGACTTGGATTTCTCGGTTGGTTCTGGCTTTTGAGGTGAGACAGCGGTTGTCTTCTCAACGACCCTATCGTCGAAATCCCTTGTCAGTTTTTTGAATTTGCCAGTAGAATCCTTTGGTATTGTAATATTGCGGATATCCTCGCAACCGGCAAACATAGTGCGTTTCATTTTCTTGGGAATGCCATTGAAGCAAACGCTTCTAAGAGCCAGGCAGTCGCCAAATGCGCAGTCGCCTATGAATTCTGTGTTTTCCGGTATTACGACAGATATCAGCCTGTCGCAGTCGAAGAAAGCTTCGTCGTCGATAACCTTCAGCGATTGTGGCAGAACTACTCTTTGCAACTGCCGTTTGCCGGAGAAAGCCTTTTCTCCGATACATTCCACTCCCTCGGGAACGATGTATTCCTTTTCGTCGGAAACGAAAGAAACGAGAGTTTTGCCGTGGTCTGTAAATACCGCTTTACCATTGCATACAACAGCTTCCGACAGACTGATTATGTGAATGTTATGAATTCCGATGAACGGATTTACGCCAATCTTCTTTACAGACTTTGGAATATTTATTTCCCTCAGCGATATGCACTTGCCGAAAGCCTCATGCCCGATATTTTCAATGCCGTCAGGCAGAGTCAGCTTCTCTAAATATGCACATCCCCAGAAGGCATCTGCATCAATCTCTCTTACCCCTTCGCAAACGGCATATCCATCGCTGAGGCTTTTTGATGCCATGAGCAGATGGCGTCCGTTTTTAGAATAATACACGCCGTTGAGGTCTTTTCTGCTTCCAGTTGTTCGCCTGATTGCGTAATCAATAACAAGCTTCTCCAGTTTGTCATCGGTTCTCAAATCCTTTTTCAGTCCGTTTCCAACAGACTTTTTCATCTCTTTCATAATTGTTTTGTTAAATCTGTTGCAAAAGTACGCTAAATAGTTGATGTACAGGTTGTATATTCTGTTACGAGATTATTAAAAGGGTATTACAAAGGTATTACCATACTTCAGAACACCTGCAAACGGTATTGCTCTTGGTGAAGGGAAAGAAAAAATCTTCCCCGTAATACTGTATACAGGGAAGATTTTATATTTACTTTAACGGAAACAGGGATTTGAACATTTGTATTTAAAAATCCCCGGTCTGTTCAAACTTTAATTATTCAAAGTAGTACAGGAAAGTAGCTACTCCCTCGAGAGCCTTCTTGCCAGTCTCTTTAATTTCGATGCGGAACTTGATTTCAGCCTTTGTAACGCCGCGTAGG
>CAKQDG010000126.1 GCA_934219025.1 uncultured Prevotella sp.
GGCGTGACGACGGGTCTTGCCACCACTTCTGCCACGTGCCCCATTTCTCGGGCTGCGCCTCGCAAAGCTCCTTAGTGTTGGAAATATATCCGATAGGAGCATCAAACCATACGTAGAGCACCTTACCGTCGGCACCCTCAACAGGAACCGGTATGCCCCAGTCGAGGTCGCGTGTCATGGCACGCGGCTGCAAATCCATGTCGAGCCACGACTTGCACTGTCCGTATACATTGGGGCGCCATTCCTTGTGCTCCTCTAAGATCCACTTCTTCAGCCAGTCCTGCCATTTGTTAAGCGGCAGATACCAGTTCTTTGTCGCCTTCTTGATGAGTCCGTGTCCCGGGTTGTTCTTGTTCGTCGGGTTGATAAGCTCGTCAGGCGACAGTGTGGCGCCGCACTTCTCGCATTGGTCGCCATAAGCCCCCTCGGCTCCGCATCGCGGACAGGTGCCAACGATATTGCGGTCGGTGAGGAATTCTCCCGTCACCTCATCGCAGAACTGCTCCTCTGTCTTCTCTATCAGCTCGCCCTTGTCGTAGAGTGTGCGGAAGAAGTCGGAAGCGAACTTGTGGTGAATCTTCGAAGTGGTGCGGCTGTAGATATCAAAAGAAATACCGAACTCCTCGAAAGATTTCTTGATCATGTTATGGTAGCGGTCCACCACCTCCTGCACGGTGATGCCCTCCTTGCGTGCACGGATAGTAACGGGCACGCCGTGCTCGTCGCTACCGCCGATAAACATCACCTCCTGTTTTTTCAGTCTCAAGTAGCGCACGTAGATATCGGCAGGCACATACACACCGGCAAGATGCCCGATGTGCACACCGCCGTTGGCGTATGGCAGAGCAGCCGTAACCGTAGTGCGTTTGAAATGTTTTTCTTCCATGTATATATTTTATTTTCTATTATATTAATGTGAAATTTGTTATTCAACTGCAAAGTTAATATTTTTTTTCTCATTCTGCATTAAATATATGATATTAAGTTTGTCAGTGAAAAGCTTAAACGATAATTTTGCAAGCTATATAGAGCAATAAGCGATATACAATACGAGAAATGACCTATAATGATATATGGCGGCGGCTTGCCGCGGAGTATGGTGATGGCGAGGCGAAGGCTGTGGCAAGAATTCTTCTTGAAGATTCCTACGGTCTTTCGTATGCCGACATTGTGTGTGGTGGGGTGGAGAGTTTGCCTTCGGCAGATGCCGTTCGCCTTGAAGCAGATGTGGCACGACTGGAGAAAGGCGAGCCGGTGCAGTATGTTGTGGGCAGTGTGCAATTCTCCGGCAGAACGTTCAGCGTTCAGCGTGGAGTGCTCGTGCCGCGCCCCGAAACAGAGCAGCTGTGCTGCCTTGTTGCGGATGATGCTTCAAAAAGGCAAGGCGAGAAGAGTGTGCTCGACATCGGTACGGGCAGCGGCTGCATTGCCATTACCCTGTCGCTCGATATTCCCGGTGCCCATGTTTCGGCGTGGGACATATCGGCAGATGCCCTTGACGTTGCCCGTCATAATGCCGCGCAACTTGGGGCCAGCGTGAATTTCATCCGGCAAGATGCCCTCAATCCGCCTGCCGACAATGCCAGATGGGATTATATCGTGAGCAATCCACCCTATATCTGCGAGTGTGAGCGCAGCGAGATGAATCGCAATGTGCTTGACTATGAACCGGCCACAGCCCTCTTCGTTCCCGATGCCGACCCGTTGCTGTTCTATCGTTCCATTGCCCGTTATGCATATAGAGCGCTGAAGCCGGGCGGAAAACTATTCTTCGAGATAAACTCCCTCTATGCCACAGAAACGGAAGAGATGCTGCGTAGTGAGGGCTTCAGTGATGTGCACACGCTGAAGGATATTTTCGGAAAAGAACGGAATGTTGTTGCGAGAATGATTAGGAATTAGGAAAGAGGAATTAGGAATTGGAAAGAGGAATTAGGAATTATTTTTCCTATTCGTCCAATAATCCCCCTCATTAATAAAACCACTATGCAGAAAAAAGAAATCACAGAACAAGAAGCTTTGAAGAAACTTGCATCCCTTTGTTCGCGTGCCGAGCATTGCACTTTTGAGATGCAAGACAAGATGACGCGCTGGGGACTTTCTGCCGAAGCCCAGGCGCGGGTGATAGCCCGGCTGATAGAGGGGCGGTATGTAGACGACGAGCGCTATGCGCGTGCCTTTGCCGCCGACAAGCTGCGCTATAACAAGTGGGGCAAGCGCAAGGTGGACCAGGCTCTCTACCTGAAGCATATCCCTGAGGAAATCCGCCAAAGGGTGCTCTCGGAGTATGGCTCCGAGGAGCAGTGCGAGTTGCTGCGCCCCTTGCTCGAGGCGAAGCTGCGCACCACCAAGGCGCGCAGCGACTATGAGATGTTTTGCAAACTTCTGCGCTTCGCCCTTGGCAGAGGGTTCAGCATGGAGGATGCCCGCCGTTGTCTGGAGAGCATCCTTGGCAGTGTAGACGACTAAGCGCCCCGGGCATATCAAGGCTCGCCCAGATAGTCCACAATGAGCTTCACCTCGCTTGGGGTGAAGTTTCTCACTTTCAGCGGCTTTCCGTTTCTCAGCAGTTTTGCCGACAGTTGTGGCGAAACCTCAATCCATTTCATCAGTCGCCTGTAGGCCGATTCCGGCTTCAGATAGGGGCAATAGAGCATTGCCAGTTCGGTGCGTCCGTAGGTGCGCACGTCAAAAATTCTTTCTTGATAGTTTTTCATGATACAAAATTATTAAATGTTTAGTCGACGCAAAGTTATAGTCAAAAGCTTGCGCTTGCAAGAAAACAGTTTCAGATTTAAGCTTTTCTATATCGTGGCAGGGCATTTTGCACAAATCATTCACAAACCGCCATCCGCGTCGTATCTTGCCATGTTTCTCGGGTGATGCTCCAGAATCTCCTCGCGCAGCGTGTGCATGTCGATGTGGGTGTAAAGCTGTGTGGTGCCGATGCTCTCGTGTCCGAGCATCTCCTGGATGGCGCGCAGGTTGGCTCCGCCCTCGAGGAGCGAAGTGGCGAATGAGTGGCGCAGCGTGTGCGGACTGATGGTTTTCTTTATTCCGGCGTCAAGGGCAAGCTGCTTCACGATGTTGAATATCATGATTCTCGACAGGTGTCTGCCGCGTCGGTTCAGGAAAACATAGTCCTCCTCGCCCGGTTTTATGTTCATCATGTTGCGGTCGGCAAACCACAGTTTGAGCTCCTTTATAGCGCTTCCGGATATGGGCACGAGTCGCTCCTTGCTGCCCTTTCCCATTACGCGGATAAACTTCTCGTCGAGGAAGAGGTCGGAGAGATGCAGCGTGACGAGTTCCGAAACGCGCAGTCCGCAGCTGAAGAGCACCTCGATGATAGTCTTGTTGCGCTGTCCCTCCCATTTCAGCAAGTCCACGGCCTCTTCCATCATGTCCACCTCCTTCACCGAGAGCACCTCGGGCAGATGCTCTCCAATCTTTGGCCATTCGAGCAGTTCGGTGGGATCTTCGTCGATATATCCGTCGATGAGCAGAAATTTATAGAAAGCCCTCACTCCGCTCAGAATTCTTCCCTGCGAGCGCGGACTGATGCCCAGGTCGATTATTTCGGCAGCAAAATTCTGCAAGTCCTCCAGTTTCACGTCTTCCATCCTGATGTCCTTGCTTCGGGCAAAGTCAGCCAGCTTCTGCAAGTCGTTCTGATAAGCCTTCAGCGTGTTCTCCGAGTAGTTGCGGGCCAGTTTCAGATACCTGCAATACTGCCTTATCATCTCCTTGTCGGCATTATTCGCCGCATTATTGTCGGTTTTCATATCGATGTGTGTAGGAATTCTCAATAATTTTGTACTTTTGCCATGAAGATTGCCCCCTTCTCTTGTCAGCCTGTCGGCAGAAAGGAGTTCGGGATTCAATTCGTGCTTATGCAAAATTAATCAAAACTTGAAAAAACGGCAAACAAATGAAGATACAAATTATCAACGGACCGAACCTCAACCTGCTTGGCGTGCGCGAGCCGGGCATCTATGGCAGCGACTCCTTCGAGAGTTATCTGCCCAAGCTTCGCGCTCAGTATCCCGACATCGAGATAGAGTATTATCAGAGCAACATCGAGGGTGAGCTGATCAACAAGATGCAGGAGGTGGGCTTTTCGTTCGACGGCATCGTGCTCAATGCCGGTGCCTACACCCACACCAGCGTTGCCCTTCACGACTGCATCCGCGCCATCAAGACGCCAGTGGTAGAGGTGCACATATCAAATGTTCACCAGCGCGAAGAATTCCGCCATCATTCTTTCATCTCAGCCGCCTGCAAGGGAGTGGTTTGCGGCTTCGGCCTCGACTCCTACCGCCTGGCGATTGAAGGGTTAAAGATTTAGGAATTAGAAATTAGGAAAGAGGAATTAGAAATTATTTGTCCTATCCGTCCCATAATTATGAATTATAAATTATGACTCCAGAATTAGAAAACTATATCCTCGCCCACAGCGACCCCGAGGGCGACTACCTTTACCGCCTCTACCGCGCCACAAACATCCATCTGCTCCACGGCCGTATGGCGAGCGGCCACCTGCAGGGCAGGGTGCTCAAGATGCTCGTCAGAATGGTGAAGCCCAGAAACGTGCTCGAGATTGGCACCTTCAGCGGCTATAGCGCCATCTGCCTTGCCGAGGGACTGCCCGAGGGGGGACGGGTGTACACCTTTGAGATAAACGACGAACAGGAGGATTTCACCCGGCCGTGGATAGAAAACTCGCCCGTGGCCGACAAAATTGAGTTTATCATCGGCGACGCCGTGAAAGAGGCGCCCAAGCTGGGCATAGAGTTCGACATGGCATTTATCGACGGCGACAAGCGCACGTATATGGAGTCTTACGAAATGGTGCTCTCGGTGCTCCGTCCGGGTGGCTTTATCCTTGCCGACAACACGCTGTGGGACGGTCATGTGGTGGACCGCGCATATGACAACGACAAGCAGACCCACGGCATAGAGGAGTTCAACGACTTTGTGGCTCGCGACCCCCGTGTGGAGCGCGTTATGCTGCCCTTGCGCGACGGGCTCACGCTGATTTACAAGAAATAAGTTTGGTTCTTCCGATATTTGGAGTGATAGTATTTATTATCGGAAGTGGCAAATGTTTTTTTAGACGAAAACCAATAAAACACCCTCTGCCAAGTAAAGCCCTCGTTCCTCGGGCTTACCTGTGTATTGTCGTATTTCCTTACGAGAACAAGTTCTCTCTCGGAAATCCGCCAATCCACCGGTAATGCCTTTGGCATTTTACTTGTCAGAGGGCGATAAACATAAAAAACAAAGGAAATCATTTGCAACCTGTAAAA
>CAKQDG010000127.1 GCA_934219025.1 uncultured Prevotella sp.
CAAGTATGTCTACTGCCCGTCGACTGACTGACGTTATGCTCGAGATTTTCCCCGAAGATCCACTGAAAGGGGATTTTGCCTTGTTCGGACTGGGAGTAGATGAGTAAATACCTTACATTCATCAAATAGAAAAACAAATGCTTGAAACCAAAATATAATTATCCATGAAAAAAGAACACCAATGATGGCATGTTCAGCATTTTATTGTATATTTGCAGTTGAAAATAGAATGTTTGATGAAACGGCAAATTCTCATCAACATAAAAACATCGGAAGAGATGCTAACAATATGGTAAATATAAAACAAACAATTTTATGAATAGAACAATTATAACAGTAGTAGGCAAAGATACAAAAGGCATCATTGCAAAGATATGTACTTATCTTGCAAACAACAACGTCAATATCCTGGACATTTCACAAACTATCGTACAGGAATATTTCAATATGATGATGATAGTAGACATGGAACATACAAATAAGAATTTTATCGAGATTGCTGACGAATTAACTAAAGTCGGTGAGGAAATTGGAGTGCAGGTGAAATGCCAGCGCGAAGAAATTTTCGATATGATGCACAGAATTTAAATTTCAACCATTACGATATATGATAAATATTAACGAGGTCATCGAAACAAACAAGATGATCGATGAAGAGAACTTCGACGTCAGGACCATCACCATGGGAATAAACCTTATGGACTGTGCCGACAGCAATCTTGACGTTCTCTGCGAAAACATATACAACAAAATCACTCGCTATGCGAAAGATTTGGTAAAGACAGGTGAAGAAATTTCAAAAGAGTTTGGAGTTCCCATTGTAAATAAGCGAATCGCCATCACTCCTATTTCGCTTGTAGGCGGTGCGGCATGCAAGACTTCCGACGATTACGTAAAGATTGCACATATACTCGACCGTGCAGCAAAAACCGTAGGCATAAACTTTCTCGGAGGCTATTCAGCCATAGTATCCAAGGGGATGAGCCACAGCGACGAGCTCCTGATACGTTCTATCCCAAAGGCATTGGCTCAAACTGATTTGATTTGCAGTTCCGTTAATATCGGGAGCACCAAGACCGGCATCAATATGGATGCTGTAAGATTAATGGGCAACATCATAAAAGAAACAGCCCAGGAAACAAAGGAAAGAATGTCTATCGGATGTGCAAAACTCGTGGTTCTGTGCAATGCACCCGACGACAACCCTTTTATGGCTGGTGCATTCCACGGCGTATCCGAGGCTGACGCAGTAATAAGTGTCGGTGTCAGCGGTCCAGGTGTTGTAAAATACGCACTTGAAAAGGTAAGAGGCGAAAGTTTTGAAGTTCTCTGTGAAACTATCAAGCGCACAGCTTTCAAGATAACACGTGTTGGTCAGCTTGTTGCAAAAGAAGCCTCAAGAAGGCTAAACATCCCATTTGGCATCATTGACCTGTCGCTTGCTCCAACACCTGCCATTGGCGACAGCGTGGCAGACATTCTGCACGAAATCGGAGTGGAACAAGCCGGCGCTCCCGGCACCACAGCTGCACTTGCCCTGCTCAACGACCAGGTAAAGAAGGGAGGAATCATGGCTTCGTCATATGTTGGAGGACTGTCGGGTGCCTTTATCCCTGTAAGCGAAGACCAAGGCATGATCAACGCAGCAGAAGCAGGAGCTCTTACCATAGAGAAACTTGAAGCAATGACTTGCGTATGCTCTGTCGGGCTAGACATGATAGCAATTCCCGGAAATACGCCAGCAACAACTATATCGGGCATAATTGCCGATGAAGCGGCTATCGGGATGGTTAATCAAAAAACAACTGCAGTAAGAATAATTCCCGCCGTTGGCAAGAGCGTTGGCGAAAGGGTTGATTTCGGGGGATTACTTGGCTATGCACCGATAATGAAAGTAAACACCTTCTCCTGCGATGCTTTCGTAAATAGAACAGGAAGGATTCCTGCTCCTATACACTCTTTTAAGAATTAGGAATGTAATTCAATTAGAAATTAGAAAAGTGAAATTACTTTAGTATTAAGATTAGATTTCTCGGAGTAATCATTCCTAATTCCCTAATTCCTAATTAATTAAAATGAAACATGTCGGACCTGCTTCACAGCAAGTCCGACATTGGTATATAATACAAAAACATTATGAATTTTATTTTAATTGACAATCATCAAGAGTCTGGCATATAATTTCTGTCATTATAAAGCCATTTTGCAAGAACGACATTTACGCTCACAAAATCTCTCACATTGCGCACATATATCATACCCGAGCAAAGCCCCAAGGATAAAATCCTCTTCTGGCGTAAGTTGGTTCAACGGCTTTGTAACCATAACTTTTACTGCGTCCAGACACTCTTTTTTCCCGAAGAAAAGATTTAGGCGTTCATTGCCCACAGGCTGAATGATATAACTTATGTTTTGCTTCTTGAGACGATTCAACGCAAAATCTTCAAATTTTTTGTTGAACGTAAAAAGAACCATTTGTCGAACACCCTTTTTGAACTCATATATATGGTTCATCAGGACTTTCATGTCAATTGGCATCACCCTTGTCTCTTGCATATCCATAATTATAATGATTAAAATTATTGCCCTCTACTAAATCTGTCAGGCAAGTTATCCGGAAACGAGTTCCCCAACATCCCGTGCTTACAAGATCTCCACAGGAAACTATCTATTGCGGATATCCTTAGCCTGACTGATTTCTATTAAAATGTTATGTTCTTAGAGCTCCCCCTGGATACTGTCCACCCAGGCTTTAATGCGAGCATCCGTTTTGTCGTCCTCGTTAACATCATCGAGCGCGAGTCCGATAAATTTCCCGTCGACTACAGCAGCCGAATCATCAAAAGTATATCCGTCAGTAGAAACCTGACCTACAAGATTTATACCCTTATCCTTAATAGCAGAATAAATCTCATCCATACCGCCGCAGAATGTATCGCTATAAGACTCGCAATCACCACAACCGAACAGAGCCACCGTCTTGCCGTTCAAATCAAGAGACTGAAGCTTCTTGACTCCGTCATACCAATCGTCCTGCATCTCACCGGCACCCCATGTTGATGTGCCGAGAATCAGATTCTTCGCATCATTAACCTGGGCATCTGAAAGATTTGCCACGTCTACAACTTCTGCACCAAGCAAGTTGGCAATTTTCTGAGCGATACTCTCGCAAGTTCCTGTAGAGGAACCATAAACTACTAATGTCTTTTCCATTTTTATCTCGTATATTATAAGTTTTAGCTGTAAATCATCTTGCTCGCATTTGAGCTTGATTCCTTTTTACGGGTGCAAAGTTATAATATCCCGGAAAATAACACAATACCTAAATTTAGGGTTTTAGCAATATACCTAAATTTGACTACAAGAAAAAGAATGTAGTTTTTTTTTGAAATAAAACAAGAAAAAGAGATAATGCCGATAAACAGAAAAAAGGACATCGACGAGAGTTTTACGTCAATGCCCTTTTGTATATATAAGAATAAATTACTTATTCAAGCCACGATTTACAATCGTTGTGTTCAGCAACATCAGATATGTGCGATACTGATCGTCAGAAAGAACGGCCCTCATATGCTTCAGGTCTTTTGCCAAAGCCTTCTCGACCATTGCCTTACGATCATCGGCATTTGAGTTTCCTGCATTGAACATGTCAGCACAAAATTCTGAATGAATGTCCTGTACAGCTTCCTGCTGATCAAGAGAAAGACCCAATGCATCTGCAAGTCTGTCGTAATTAACCGACATCTTATATGCATTTGCATTACTTGTCGTGTTCAACTCTTCGTTCTCCGCAAATGTCATGGTCATGCTGAGCACAGCCATAACCGTTAAAAACAATCTTTTCATAATCTTTACTTTTTTAATTAATAATTTTAGCTTCGGCACTTTTCTCACGAATCACCTAAGCCAGTTATCCTTTTTTCAATCTTTCTACCTAAGACTCAATGTCCATTATTATTTTGTTAATAAGACCATTTTGTTCTTTTGAACGATGCAAAGGTAAGCAACAAATAGCCAACAGACAAATATTTTGCTATCCTGTTTGCGATAACAACAGATATTTTGACATACATCAAGTATAAAACATATAACATTTTATTATTATATTTGCAAAGTAAATGTCATATTGCAATTTAATATATACATCAAATAAGTACCTGAACCTGTAAACATCATTACTTCCCCCCATAGTTTTATTTTAAATAGCCAAGACATCATACCTCCTTGTTAATCTTCCCCTCAAACAGTCTCAACCCATATTATGGCACAGGATGCCGGTGTGGACATTTTGAACACTTTTAAAAAGAATCGTAAAGATTTTTTCGGGGAGAAAAGAGCAGAAGTAGCAAATGAGCAGCACTGCTCAAAACATGACAATAAAAGTAATTCATTGATAATCAATAATAATGATATTTTTAAGCAATACTGCTCATATGAGCAGAACTGCTCATTTCCGGAAAAATCGAACAATCCAGAGAAAAATAGAACAATTTTGAAGGGAGAGACGTTTTGTGGAAGTTTTGACCACTTTATAAAAAAGAAATGCTGGTCAGTAACAGTAAAGCATCGTTACAATACAAGGAAGCACCGCTTTATAACGAAGAAACAATGAACAATAAAAAACCGGACTCAAACGATGTTGAGTCCGGTCAATTCTATTTTAGAATATCGTTATTCTATGAATCTACATTCCTGCGGCCTGTGCCAGCCAGTCGTAGATGCAACTGCATACTCCAAAGAGGAGAACACCTGCCGTGCAGAGAGCAAGGGCAAGACGTGTAGCGCAGTCGCTCTTGAATGTAGGCAGCGGAGTATCTGTCTTGTTGATGTACATGCACTTCACAATCTTCAAGTAGTAGTAGAGTGACGGTACGGTGTTCAACAGAGCAATGAATACCACTGCGTATGCAAGAGCCGAACCACCCTCGGCTGCTGCCATGAACACGAAGAACTTACAGAACATTCCTGCGAAAGGAGGAATTCCGGCAAGTGAGAACAATGCTAACGTCAAAAGGAAAGAGAGCTTAGGATTGGTCTCATAGAAGCCATCGTAGCAGCTCATTTTCGTGTTTCCGTTGCCACGAGTCTCTACAACGTTTATAACGGTGAATACAGCCATATTGGCTGCAACATAGATAAGTACGTAGTACATCAAAGCTGTTAAGCCCATAGCACTGTTGCCGATAGCTGCAAGCA
>CAKQDG010000128.1 GCA_934219025.1 uncultured Prevotella sp.
AAATATGAGGCTTTCTTGAAGAAACTCTATTTCTTGATTAAAGATGACGAGATTCAAGGTCAAGATGGAAAGGAACCTGGTCTTGCCGACGCCATCCATGCATTCAAATGTCTGTGGAACTTGAAGTATTCCACGGATGATGATGGCAAGAAGTTCTCTACTTATCTCCAAATGGTGAGAAACTGGAGAAATGACGAAGCTCATAATGCACCTTGTTCGTCAGATGAGGAAGTGAATGCAGGTATCAAGGTTGTGGTGGCTTTGTATCTCTATGTGACAGCTTACTCCATAACAGACTTGGAAATGGCAGGTAGAGATGTGGATGGAGTTGCTGATGTAGTTCCGTATAAACTTCCAGAGGATAAAGGGGCTTCTTATGCCTTTGCGGCAGAAGAAAAACATCGTGATTAGAAATTATATTAGTTAGTGTAGAAAGGCTGCACTAACTAATTTTACTTTTGCAATCAAAATAAAGGAGTATGGAAAAAATAGCAAGAATCTGTTGGAACACTCATGATTGGAAGAGACCTTCGGGAAGTGAGGGTAAATCTCTGTCTGATGGCTCTTATGAGAAGAAAATAGGTTTTGGACATGAGGAGTGGATATTGGATGATTCACGAATCTATGCCCCCGATGGTTATCACTATGGCTTTTTGCAGCCAATGAACGTGGCGAGCGGAAAGCATATAGGTGCTGTTTATGACATCCATCTTTTCTCTATCTCACCTTTGAAACAGAAGGTATATGTTGGTTGTCTTCATCATGCTGTTGGTGTATCGCCAGAGGAAAGCAAGATGGTTTACCAATATTACAAGGAAAGGGGATGGATTGAGGAAATGAAGGATGAAATCCGATTTGCGGGTGGAACAGTCAAGGACATCAAGCCCAAATGGTTCTTTAATGTCAAGTTCAAGTTCTCTGAGGCAACTCTCAACTATTCTAATAAGCCAATCTTGGCTCCTGACTCGATTCCTGGTCATCGATACAACCTCATGGATAAGAAAAATGACTTTGTTTTTGAGAGTGACGAGGAAGGAAAGGTGAAGGTGCTTGACACAAGTTGCTTCATAAAGACTACCGAGAAAGGTGAGGTGTTGGTTGACCCATTGCATAAGAAAATTCAAAATGCCGTCGCAGAATTAATCAAGGAAGAGTATGTACATCCTTATGTTGAGACAGGACTTTCCGATGCGAAAGGACAAAGAGTTGACATCAAGGGAATCTTCAAAGAAACAGGAGAATGGCATTATTTTGAAATCAAGACGGATTCCGCAAAGAAAAGCATCAGGGAAGCATTGGGACAGATTCTTGAATATGCCCATTATCCGAATATGAGAAGAGCTACTAAATTGTTCATAGTTGGTCCGCAACAACCAGATGATAAGGATGCAGCCTATATGGAGTTCATCCGTAAGACTTACGGCATTCCTGTTTGGTTTAGATGGTACTCCTTTGAACAGAATAAACTATATGATGGAATATAAAAAGAAAAGAATATATATGGAAAAAGTGATTTATAAGACGTTGGCAGAGTGTGAGGCAGCCATCAATACTCTGAAAGTTATAGGTGTTACAGTCCCTAATTGGATGGAAAAGCAACATCAAGAGTTGAAGGCTGCTGTAAATTCCAAGACCGTGGTGACAAATACTGACACCCCTATTTATGACACGTTGGTTGCCAATTATCCTTATGGCAAGATGCCAGAGGAAAAAATCAAATGTATCAAGGACACGGTCAGCCAGTTGCTTGAAGATGGAGAACATGCCGAGGAACCAGGTTTGTTGCTTGGTAAGATACAGTGTGGTAAGACTGATACGTTTGAGGACATCATCGGTCTGGCTTTCGACAAAGGCATTGACATCACCATCGTCTTTACCAAGGGAACCAAGCCTTTGGCGCAACAGACTATCATGCGTATGAAGAAAGATTATCGTTTCTTCAAGCCGTCTGATAACTTGGATCAGAAAGCCACCATCAACATCTATGACATCATGAAGGTGTGGAACAACTTGAAGCAAGCAAAGGTGGAAGGTTGCAAGACGGTTATTGTTTGTAAGAAACAAGCAACCAACATGAGCCACTTGATAGATATGTTCTCGAAAAACTGTACTTTCTTGAAAAAGAAGAAGGTGCTCATCGTTGATGACGAGGCAGACTTTGCGAGCAGAAACTATCGTTCGGTCAAGTTACAAGCATTGAAGGATGAGGAAGGAAATCCGATAGCACAGGATGCAGAGACTGAGATGGCTAAAATCAGCCAGCAAATAGATGATTTCCGCAAGATACCTGACTATTGCCGTTATCTTCAAGTGACAGCCACACCTTACTGCTTGTATTTGCAGCCACAAGGAGAGCTAAATCTCAACGGTAATGTGGTGAAGCCATTCAAGCCACGTTTTACCAGTATCGTTCCTGTTCATGCAGCCTATATAGGTGGTCAGCAGTATTTTGAGGAATCTCAGAATCCAGATTCGATGTATAGTCATCTGTTCCATCAGATTGACCAAAAGTGTATTGATGTCCTTGGACATGAGGATAAGCGATACTTGAACAATGCTGTTTCATCAGCAAACATCTATGGTTTGACATATGCGCTTATTTCATACTTCATGGCTACGGCAATTCGACGAATCCAAGAGCGCAATACCAACAATAGGGATTATAAGACCAGTGCGCTGATTCATGTTGAGTTGGATAAGAAAAACCATGATTGGCAAAGTCGTGTTATCAATCGCCTCATAGATTCCATCAAGAGTGCCATCGTGGAGGAAGACCAGTCTGACCAAAGAATCTGGGCTGCCATAGATGCTATCTATGATGACTTCGCCGAGTCAAATAGAAAAGGGCGTGAAGAGAAACTAATCTCTGTCGATTTGCCAATGAAGGAGGATGTGATGGACGAGATCCGTAACATCTTTAATCCAAAGAAGAATAACTATCATGTGCAAATAGTCAATTCAGATGAGCAGGTGGAGTCTCTTTTGGATGAGGAAACTGGAGAATTGCAGTTAGATACCGCTGCCAATATTTTCATCGGTGGCAACATCCTTGATAGGGGTATAACTATCAAGAATATGCTATGTTTCTTCTATGGTCGTAATCCAAAGAATTTCCAGCAAGACACGGTGCTTCAACATGCTCGAATGTATGGAGCCCGTTCCAAGGAGGATATGGCTGTGACAAGACTTCATACAACTTCCACCATTTATAGAATCTTAGTCCGAATGAACGAGCTTGACAATCAGCTTAGAGAGTGGTTCTTGGAGGGAAGAGATAAGGGTACGGATGTGAACGCCGTGTTTGTTGGTTATGACAAGAACATCAAGCCTTGTGCAACACAGAAGATAAAAGCTTCCAATGCACTGACTTTGAAAAAGCAGATGCGTATGGTTCCTGCTGGATTTTGGACAGGTAGCAATACAGCCATCAAGAAGACGATTGCGCAGATTGACGAATTGATTGAAACATCCCCTAACTTCGATAAGAAGGATGAGAGTGGCTTCTTTGAAATGGATTGTGAGACAGTAAAGCAAATATTGTCATTAATAGAGAGTACTTTCGTGTATAAGGATAGTGGTAACATTCATAACCTTGACCGTAAAAATGACATCAAGGAGATGCTTTGTGCGTTGGAGTATTGCGCAAGCAAGTCTGGTGGAATGGTTTATGTCTTGCAACGCACCAATCGTAACATGAAACGACTCAGAGCTAATGGTGGTTATATTGATGCTCCTGATGATGGTCGTACAGATGTAAGACCTTCTCGTGAGAAAGCCATAGATATTCCTGTTGTTATGCTATTGAGACAGGACGGAAAGAAATTTGTTGATCCTGCTACTGGTGAGAACATAGGCTGGAACGATGCGTCATTCTACTGGCCTGTGCTAATGAGCCAGCAGAATATCAATCCTGTTATGTTTGCATTGGAACAAGGGAAGAAGAAAAAAGAGGCTGCTACAGATAATTCTGGTATTCTTGATGGCATAGATCCTAAAGACGTACTTTGTCTTACTTTTGGAGGAGACCTTGAAGATTCTTTTGGCCCTGTTGGAAGTGAATACGTTTATGGTAAAAACTCTCCTTGTGAGACAAGAAGCTTAAAGGAGAGTACAGCATCAAGGTATATTGAAAAAGATGAAAGGGGAAATTGGAAACTTAATCCAAAAGTACCTTTCAACGAACATCAGGATCATGGACTCTATTCTTTTAATGATGGAATTTTTCCATTTGTATTAAAACCTTATAAATATATGTTGTTGAGAAACAAAAGAGATGCAACTGCAGACTTAATACTTTTGGAACTTTTTCCATCAACTATGTGTAAGGCTATTCCTGAAGGTTCATTGAATGAAAATGGAGACCTTATAGATCGTGATACCCTAACTATATTGCTTCATGGAAAAGATACTATTCTTGCCAAGGATATGACAGAAACAGAGTTCACTGATAACAGCATTACGCAGTGGATTTTAGTCTATTATGTTCGCAAGGTTGTTAAGTTTATTCCTTGCAAGGTAGATTGGGACAAAGTATTTGCCGATCAGAAAGAAGATAATGTGGATGAGTAGAAATGGAGATTATAACTACGTATAATTTGGGGCTCATCACTCCATTTCCTGAATGAACCTCAAACAAGCATTATTACGTCCTCGTTGATAGTGTGAGGGGTAAGCATCGACCCCTCACACTATCTCTCACACCTCAGATCCCCGATAAACAGAGGCTTTCAAGACGATTGGTGAGGGTGTGAGGGTAAAATCACTAAAAAACATAATACAAAGTGTTGCGCGTCATTTCGTCGATGACACACAACCCTATGGAAATAAAAATTATTGAATAAAAAACGATAAGAGTACATACGAACTAAAACTTTTGTGTAATTTTGCATCCCGAAGATTGTGGTATGATTTTTTATCAGAGTTAAGGATAAGTCTTATGTATAGCTTGTTGATAGTAGAGGATGATATAGCCTATTCTGTGATGATGCAGAAATGGCTTCAGAAAAAAGGATTTGACGTAGACAAGGTGAGTA